>CAZTIJ010000026.1:9221-14433 GCA_964613365.1 uncultured Clostridiaceae bacterium
TATTGTATCCTCCGATTACTACCATGGCATCCACTTCAAGAGCTAAGTCTTTGGCAGACTCTTGTCTTTCCTTAGTAGCAAAGCAAGTTGTGTCAAACTTTTCCACATGCTCCGCCCGTTGGCTAAGTTTATCACTTAAGGATTCAAAGCGAGCTATAGGCATTGTGGTTTGTACGACGATGCATAGTTTTTCAAAATGAACTGTGTCCTGGGGGATGTCCGACTCGCTTTGAATAATCAGTGCTTGATTGTCGCACCATCCATTAATACCCATAACCTCGGGATGCTTAGGATCCCCTATTACTGCAATTTTATAATTCTTTTGATAATAGTCCTTGACAATATTTTGGATCCTTCGAACAAAGGGACAGGTTGTGTCGATGACTTCCAAACTTTTTTCCTCTGCTTGCTCATAAATTTCTCTAGCAACACCGTGTGAACGAATAATCACAGTGCCTTTTGGAATTTCTGACACAGTATTGACAACGTCCAGTCCCGTTTCTGATAGTTTTCCGATTACCTGTTTGTTATGAATAATCGGACCAAGGGAATAAATGTTATCTCGGTTGTTCTGAGTGGCATCGAAAGCTTTTTTCACGGCTTTCTCGACGCCAAAACAAAAACCAGAGTTCTTAGCGACTTTGATTTCCATATCGACCTCCAATATCTACCAATCTTTTCTGTTCTAAGATCGGACTCCTTTTATCAACCTTACAACTTCTTCAATAACCTGAGCAGTAGTAAGTTTGGTTGTATCAATCTCTAAGGCATCTTCAGCCTTGACTAATGGAGCTTGTTCACGACTTGAATCGATTTTGTCTCTTAGAAGAATGTTCTTTTTAACATTTTCAAATGAAACGCCGTCCCCATCAGAGGTTTCTTGAAGTTCTTCAAACCTTCTTTTGGCTCTTTCTTCGACGGAAGCGGTTAAATATACCTTTAGATCCGCATCAGGAAGTACATGGGTTCCAATGTCTCTTCCATCCATGATGACGTTATGATTTTCAGCTAATTTACGTTGAGCCTTTACAAGGACCTTTCTTAAAGAACCAATTTTTGAGATTAAAGATACATTATCGCTTACCTTTGGACTTCGTATTTCCAGTGATCGATTTTTTCCATTTACAAAAATTTGAGTGCCATCCTTGGAAAAATCGAAAGTTGTGTTATTAGCAATATGAATAATTTCTTGTTCCTGAGTAGGATCCAATCCCTTTTCCAAGACAAGAAATGTAACCGCACGATACATTGCTCCTGTATCGATGTACAACAAGTCCATTTTTTTAGCTACTTCCTTAGCCACAGTACTTTTGCCAGCACCAGCCGGGCCATCGATTGCTACGGATATATTGTTCATAGATGCCTCCCCGATCCCTATGCTTTAAAATTTTCTTTCCAATATAAATTATACATCAAATTATTGATACTAACAAGTTATTCAGTATTTTTATAATAAAAAGAACCTAGAAATTTACACATTTCTACGTTCTTTTTAAAATCATTCTATTCTCCCCGTTTATTGTTATAAATATTGTACCTTTCCCAAATGTTTTCCAATTTGTTGAAGTACTCCGTGATTTCATCTTTTTCACGCATACCCACGGCTACAATGATGGCATTGAGCAGGCTCAAGGGTGCTACAAGGGAGTCTACAAAAGACGCCATATTACTTTTCGCGGTTAACGTATAACTACATATTTCATTTAAGGGTGAAAGTACGGTGTCGGTGATCCCGATAATTTTTACATTTTGTTCTTTGATATAACGCAGGGCTTCGATGGTTCGATTAGAGTACCGAGGAAAACTAATACCTATAACTAGGTCATTTTCTGTAACTCGAAGGGTTTGTTCAAAGATATCACTAACTCCATAACCAACAATACGAACATTGTCTAGGATCATATTCAGGTAAAAGCCGAAATATTCAGCCAAGGCCGTTGAACTGCGCAGTCCAACAATGTAAATCTTATCGGCTAAAAAAATTTCATTGATGACTTTTTGAAAGACATCATAATCGATGTTTTCTAAAGTATAATGGATATTATCCATATCCGAACGTAAAACCTTTCGAATTATATCTCCTTCATTAGAGTACTGAGTACCCATCTCGACTCTTTGTACCGTCGTGAGTTTTGTTTTTATAATTTCCTGCAAGGCTCTTTGGAGTTGGGGGTAGCCCTCAAAACCTAATGTATTTGCAAAACGCACTACTGTCGATTCACTGACACCTACTTTTTGGCCGATTTTTGATGCGGTCATAAAAGCCGCTTTATCATAATTATTTATGATGTATTCCGCTATTAGCTTTTGCCCTTTACTCAGTTTGGAAAATTTTTTTTTGATTTGATTGATCAGGTCCTTTTTTTCATCTACCATATCAGCTTCCATCCCACCATTTATAATTTATTTGATTCAATATGATTATATCATAAAATCAACTATTGTGGTTGGAAACCAACTTATAACCTTCTTGTAAAGCAAGGCGGTTTAATTCTTGTGTACCGGGCGGTACTCTTTTAAGAACCGCCTGTTCAAGACTTTTTTTGCTCACCACTTGGGTTGCTTCCTGAATAACTCCTAAGGCTACGATGTTAGCAACCATAACCTTGCCTACCTCATGGGTAGCTGTCTCGATCACAGGAATTCGAATGATTTTATAACTGGTTTCTATGTCATCAAAGCTCACATCGGAGTCGATGATTAATAAACCGTCGTCTTTTAGGTCCGGAATGTACTTACAGTAGGATTCCCTCGTCAAGCATAGGAGTACATCGGAGTTTTGAATTTTAGGATAATATATTTCTTCATCACTGATGATTACCTCCGCTTTGCTGGCGCCCCCTCTTGCTTCAGGACCATAGGACTGTGATTGTATAGCATTTAAATCATCTAACAAGGCGGCTTCCGCTAAGATGATTCCCCCCAGGATCAATCCTTGTCCTCCGGAACCTGTCAATCGGATTTCTGTACGTTTCGTCATCTTAATCCTCCTTAGAAAATTTATCTACGATTTTATGATATTCTTCACAAAATTCCGGTTGCGCTTTATTAACAAACTCTCCGATAATCAACTTACCTTCTTTTTTTTCTGCAGGCAATTTTGCAGCAACCTTTTTATCGAGAGTCGTCTCTTTGAGATCGATCATCATTTCCGCAGCATCTCCCTTACGGTTTTTACGACCGTAATAAGTCGGGCATATACTAACCCCTTCTACTAAAGAAAACCCTTTGTTTTCAAGCGCATTTTCAATGTTTTTTTCCAATTGTTTTGCATGGTATACAGTTCCCCGGGCAACATAGGTTGCTCCAGCTCCTTCGGCTAATCGACAAATATCAAAGACATTATCAACATTTCCATAGGGGGCCGTGGTACCTAATTCATTATGGGGTGTAGTTGGAGAATACTGTCCACCGGTCATTCCATAGATATTATTGTTAAAGACAATGGTTGTAATATCTATATTTCGTCTTGCCGCATGGATTAAGTGATTGCCTCCAATGGCCGTGGCATCTCCGTCCCCGCTGACTACAATGACTTTTAAATCCGGATTAGCCAGTTTTACCCCCGTTGCAAAAGCTAAAGCACGACCATGGGTAGTGTGCAATGTGTTGAAATCCATATATCCTGGAGCTCGAGAGGAGCATCCGATTCCAGAAATAATACATACTTTTTGTTTATCGTAACCTAAGTTTTCGATCGCTTCCGCAATGCCACGCATGATGATCCCGTGACCACATCCCGGGCACCAGATATGAGGTAATCGATTCATTCGAAAATTGTTTTCAATTAATTTGCTTGCTATTGCCATTTAAAGAACCTCCTCAATTTTATTTAAAACTTCTGTAGGAGTGATTGGCTCGCCGTTTGCTTTACCAAGCAAAGAGACTTTACAGTTCTTCCTTGCCACTCGATCGACTTCATAATAATACTGCCCTAAATTCATTTCCGCAACGATGAGATTATCTACTTTTTCGCTTAACTCCTGAATTCTTTTTTCCGGGAAAGGCCATAGGGTTTTTGCTTTGAATACACCAACTTTTTTCCCCGATCGTTGAGCTTCCCGCACAGCACTCATTACACTACGGTAAGTCCCTCCATAGGATAATATTAATAAATCCATATCTTCGGTATAGTATTCATCATAAAGCAGAATATCATCAAGGTTGTTCTCAATTTTGCTCATAATCCGATCCATCAGTATTTCCGTTACCGTGGGATCGTTTTTAGGAAAACCAAATTCGTCATGCATCAGTCCTGTCACATGGAATTTAAACCCTTGGCCAAAGGCTGCCATTTTTGGAACCTCACGGCTGTTATCATAGGCTTTGTAATCACTTTTTTCACTTTCTTCCGGGGCAACCCGGTTAACAATTTCAATCTCAGAAGGATCGGGAATTTCAATTTTTTCACGCATATGACCGATGACTTCATCCAACATTAAAAACACCGGCGTTCGGTACTTCTCAGCAAAATTAAAAGCTTGAATTGTTAAGTCATAGGTTTCCCGTATAGAACTTGGGCTTAGGGCAATAACCGGGTGGTCACCGTGGGTTCCCCATTTTGCTTGCATAACATCGCTTTGAGAAGGGGCCGTGGGCAGTCCGGTGCTAGGCCCGCCTCTTTGGACATCCACTACTACGCAGGGAATCTCTGTTAACATGGCATAACCGATGTTTTCTTGTTTCAGAGAGAAACCAGGTCCGCTGGTGGCCGTCATGGACTTTAGACCAGCTAAAGATCCTCCGATGGTTGCTGCCATCCCTGCAATTTCATCCTCCATTTGAATAAACTTACCTCCGACTCGAGGGAGCCGTTGTGCGGATATTTCTGCGATTTCAGTAGAAGGGGTAATGGGATAACCGGCAAAAAACTTCATTCCCGCAGCAAGAGCTCCCTCAACACAGGCTTCATTTCCTTGCATTAATTTAATGTTATTATTGACCATTTTCTTCCTCCTCTAAATATATTGCAAAATCAGGACATCGCAACTCACAGAGTCCACATTTTATACACTTTTCTATGTCCGTCACATGAATCTTTTCTTTTTTTAACTCGAGTATTTTTACCGGGCAGAAAGCTACGCAAATCCCGCAACCTTTACACCAGGCTTGATTTGTTTTAAGCAAAACATTTTTCTTATTCGACAAGAAACTCAGCTCCCTTCTTAGGTTTTATCCTTACTCTCAAGTACAAGAATAGCAAAGTTTCAAG
>CAZTIJ010000026.1:14443-18015 GCA_964613365.1 uncultured Clostridiaceae bacterium
TACATGCAAGAAGTATTTCAAAATTAAGTGAAAAATCAAATTGCTTGCAAGTTAGGTTTCAATATTTGCAATTAACATTAAGAGTTCCTATTTTCATCAGCTATTTGTGTTTATTTTATCAAGTGAGTGCAACGGATATAATTGAACTTGCAATTTAAAAAGAAGCAAATCCATTATGGTTTGGAATTTGCTTCTTTCTGATAATAAAGACTAAAATAGTAAAGATTAAACTGGATGGGTTTTGTCTTCTTCGTTATATAAACTGCCTTCAATTTTATACTTCTCCGTCCAGCGTTTTTTGAAAAATGGTAAGGCTACTTGCGGGAACAAAGCATAGGATAAAACATCCTCTTCCTGCTCCATGTACTCTTTCATCTCTTCTCGAATAATTTCAAGTTGGGGTTCGAGATGGTCTGCCGGACGAGACGTTATAACTTCTTTATCTCCAATGATTTTTTGGATAACTTCAGGATTCATCGGTTTCGGCGGCTGCCCATAGAGGCCACTGACGTAATCCCGTACTTCTTTAGGGACCATCTTGTATCGTTCTCCAGTAATAACGTTGAACACCGATTGGGTACCGACAATTTGACTCATGGGTGTAACTAATGGGGGATAGCCCAGGTCTTCACGTACTTTTGGAACCTCTTTTAACACATCATCTAGCTGATCCTCTTTTTTCTGAGCCTTTAATTGAGAAATTAAATTAGAAAGCATGCCACCGGGGATTTGGTAGATCAAAGTGTTTGCATCAACACCTAAAACTTTAGGATCAATAAGGCCTTCTTTTAGATACCGATCTCTCAAAGGCTTAAAATATTCGGCTACATCACTAAGTTGTTTTAAATCCAGACCTGAATCATATGCCGTGTCTTGGAGAGCTGCGACCATAGGTTCAGTTGGTGGCTGAGAAGTCCCTAGGGCAAGAGGAGAAATTGCAGTATCGACGACATCGGCACCGGCTTCAATAGCTTTCATATAGGTCATTGAAGCAATCCCACTGCTGTAATGGGTATGCATCTGAACCGGGATTTTTATGGTTTCCTTCATGGCCTTCACTAAATCATAAGCCACATAAGGGGTTAAAATACCAGACATATCCTTTATACAAATGGAATCAGAACCCATATCTTCCAATTGCTTGGCTTTTTTTACATAATAATCAATGTTATGGACGGGGCTCAAGGTATAGGAAATACAACTTTGTGCATGCCCGCCTTCTTTTTTAGTGGTTTCTAAAGCGGTTATTAAGTTTCGAGTATCATTTAAAGCATCAAAGTTCCTAATAATGTCAATACCATTGTAAATCGCTTTTTTTACAAATTCCTCCACCACATCGTCGGCATAGTGTTTGTACCCAAGAATATTCTGTCCCCGAAGGAGCATTTGTAACTTTGTATTTTTTACGTTATTTCTTATTTTTCTTAGGCGATCCCAGGGATCCTCGTCTAGATAACGTAAGCTTGAGTCAAAAGTTGCACCTCCCCACATTTCAAGGGAATGATATCCGACTTTATCCAAAGCCTCTAGAATAGGAAGCATATCTTCCGTTTTCATCCTTGTGGCTAATAAGGATTGATGAGCATCTCGTAAAACGGTTTCTGTAAACTTGATTTTTTTTGACATGAAAATCCTCCTTTGTATTGGTTGTTATTGCCTAGGTCTTAATTTCTCTATTATATATATAATGGGTGGACACTGGTCATTATAAGGCATCATTCCTTGAAAAATCTTATATTCTTTCGTTGAAATATGTGAAAGAAACTTCTCTATAGCGATTTTTTCATCTTCACCACCAAGATGTCCATAATAGACAATAATAGAGATAACTCCTCCAACTCGTAACATATCTAAAGCCAGTTTTACGGAGGATATTGTGGATGTAGGGTTTGTGATAATTGATCCATCGCTTCCAGGAAGATAACCAAGATTGTACATAAATACATCCACATCCTCGGTTATATACTGATCGATATTCTCGTGGGAATCTTGTATGCAATGTATTTGTGAACCGATTTGATTATGAAAACCATTTTTTCCCAAAAACTTCCGTGTATTGACGATGGCCTTTTGTTGTATATCGAAGGCAAAAACTTTTCCCTTTGGTAATACTCGTTGACACAAGTATAAGGTATCCCTTCCGTTTCCCATCGTAGCATCCACTGCTACACTTCCATTGTTGAGTTTTCGGTCTAATAATATTTTTGTAATTTCAGTGCTTCTAAGAATCGAATTTATAGACACAGCGACCTTCCTTTACAGGGTTTATTAAAAAAACTATTTAAATCCAAGGTATGAAAAAAAATATCATTATAGGATTCTTTTTCTGTTATTTTCAGGGCTTCTTCCAAATAATCTTCTAATATTTTCGTGTCTTGGATGGCAATTTTTTTGTGCCCTTTAGCGTAGCAATAGTGCAGAGCTCCTCGTAGAAGTCCTTCAATGCTCGATGGTTCAAGGCGATCTATAATTTGGAGGTCTTTAATCAAGGGGAGCGGTGAGAAATCAAAGTCTATTTTAGCATACCCTTGAAGTTGATCATTAATATAAATCCCCATAAAAACCTTCCCGGAGTCAATGGAGTCCATCACATCCATTTGCTTGCAAAATTCCCGGAAGGTATCCTGCTCTTTCTGGTTGATTTTTCTAATCATTAACATTATAACCCCCCTATTCTTTTATGTCTAGGTTCCTATGAAGGATACATTAAGAATTTTATTACCTTTGGTGATTTTGCGGATTTTTCAGTTTTCTGATCTCCTTCTCTGTGAGGTAACGCCATTGCCCTTCACCTAGAAAGCCTAATTCAATATTGCCCATAGCCACTCGCTTTAGTGCCAGAACTGGATGCCCGACGGCATCACACATTTTTCGCACTTGGCGATTTCTCCCTTCGGTTATAATAATTTCCACCAAACTATTTTCTCTGCATTTAAGAATTCTTAGAGAAGCCGGTTGTGTAGGATATCCATCAATAAGTATACCTTCTTTGAAAGTTTTCATTACGGATTCCCCAGGGAGGCCTTTTACTAAAGCATGATAGGTTTTAGGAACTTTATACTTCGGGTGGGTCATTTGATTCGCAAACTCTCCGTCATTAGTCAACAAAATCATTCCTGAAGTATCATAGTCCAATCTCCCAACCGGATAAATACGGTAGTTGGTAGTCACAAAATCCAGAACCGTTTTTCGATTAAACTGATCATCAGCGGAGGTGATCACCCCCTCTGGTTTGTTTAGCATAATATACACATTTTTAGTTTCTATGGTTACGAGTTCACCGTTGCAAGTAATTTGGTCATAGCCAACGGTAACTTTATAACCCATTTCTTTTATGATTTTCCCATTTACCGCAACGCGTCCTTCTTCAATTAGTTTCTCACTTTTCCGTCTTGAAGCAACACCGCAATGGGCTAAATATTTCTGTAGCCTCACAAGACCCCTCCTATTCTTTCTAAGGGTTGATTTCGTTGATCCCCTGTTTTTCCCTAGTTTTTAAGTTTTCTTCTAAATCACTTAACTCAGGAAGATCATTCAGACTTTCAAACCCAAACTTTTTTAAGAAAAATTCT
>CAZTIJ010000027.1:0-17055 GCA_964613365.1 uncultured Clostridiaceae bacterium
ATTGGTGGCTTCAATAAAAGGGTTTAAATATTCCGCTTTCATAGATTAGCAGTCCTCCCCTTCCGTCGTAACGTAGTCTCCGATTTTTTGATCCACATCCCCCACATGCATAATCAACCAGGTCATAATCTTTCCTCCAAATTCCTGTACCAGTTCCTCGGAATAGTTTTCTTTTTCAAGTTTTTCGATATACTCTTCAATGCCTTTTTTAAATTTTTCATGGGCTTTTTTATGCTCCCCTAAATTAGGGTAGTCCAATTCTTCTTGAAGTTTTTCCTCATCATCAAAATGGTAATGAACATACTCCCCCATGAAATGCATGGTTTCTTTTACTTTTTCAATTTTATCCTCCCAATTCTTTTGGGAATCGTTAGTGGTCTTTATAAATTCCTCCACCCGTTGAAACAGCTCTTGATGCTGCTCATCAATGCGTTCCACCCCGATTCTATAACGGTCCTTCCACATAATATTCTCCTCCCTTTTTTCGATAAATCCAAGTATATTATCGACCTATTGATCAATAAGTTTAACCTTTTCTTCTGCTTCATCGGCAAATTATAAAATGTTTTTGAAGTTACCCCATAACCCTTGATAAAAGCCGAGAAAAGGTGTATGATAAATTTGTAACGTTAATTATTTAACAAATCTTACACAATAAGAATGGAGGTTTTCACATGGAAACAATGGAAAATGTAGAACTCAGAGGTATGCGCGTCGGCGATGAGGCCTTTGACGAGAAAACCATTACGAAAGAAGATGTACAAACTTTTGCTAAGGTTACCGGCGATCATAATCCTGTGCACCTGGATGAAGACTACGCAAAGGATACCCTGTTCAAAAAGTGTATTGCCCACGGCATGCTTTCCGCCGGATTAATCTCAAAGGTTATCGGAACCCAGTTGCCGGGACACGGGACCATTTACTTAGGCCAAACACTGAACTTTAAGAAACCTGTTTACATCGGAGACACCATTACCACCGTAGTCTCGATAAAAAGCATCAACCCTGAAAAAAAGTTCCTTACTCTGGAAACTTATTGCAAAAACCAAAAAGGAAAAGTGGTCCTGGAAGGAGAGGCTACGGTGATGATCACCGATTAATGGGTTATGTATAAAACTTCATATCAAAATGAAGACCTTGGATATTATTCCAAGGTCTTTTGGTTATTAAAGTACTAAGCTTTTACCCATTTTCATTCTCCGCTATATCCGTTGAGCCTTTATTGATCCTTCCATAAATAACCATTTTATCTGCGTCCATAAAGTCGTTGGATCCATCTTTTTCTAAAAACAATCTACACATAGGTCATCCTCCGAATCCTTGGTTTTTTTACTGTTATTTTTCTCTTGGAGTTTGTAATGCCCCAGTTTATCATTGAGTTTTTGATAAATCTTCCGCATGGAAGGTTCCTTGGAAACCTTAACACAGGCTTCCATATCCATCCACCGCACCCCTTGATTTTCATCGGGCTTCACGTACAACTGTTCCTCATCGCTGGCTTCCAGTAAAAATGTACAATTAATATGAAGGTGAGAAGGCACATACTTTTTATTTTTCAAATGCCCCTCCACGGTTAATATCTCCAGAGAGAAAATTCCCTTTTGAATTGGTCGCACCTTCCTAAGGCCCGTCTCTTCTTTGACTTCCTGGATCGCCACAGCCAATAAGTTCCCTTCTCCATCAGCATGACCACCGGTCCAAGCCCAGGAGTCATAAATGTTATGGTAAATCATCAGCACTTTATCCCGAGCCTCATTCAGTACCCAAGCGGAAGCGGTAAAGTGGGCAATTTCGTTTTCCCTGGTCAACACATTTTTCTGATTTTTTAAAAAGCCCAGCATCACGTTTTTGTCTCGGAATTCCTGTTCATTATAGGGCTTGTACTTTTCTATTTCTCTTAGTAGGTTCATCGGCACCCCTCCTTCAAGGGCATTTCCATCGCCCTGATAATCTACTGTATTTATTCGACAAAGAGCATCCATATTCCTTTTTTTACGTGGTTTTTCCTACGAAATGATTTCTATGGTTTCTTTCTCTCCTCCACAAGGACCGTATACTCTCTTTTATTAATCCGAATTCTAAACTTTTTTTGACCCGGCTTCAGCGCTTTTTCTTCATCGGATTCTTTCGGTTTATCCACAGAAAATAAACGATTCTTTTTCAGTTGCCCTTCTCTTTGGCGTAGGACCCCCTGGGCCTTTTCCACGGATATCTTTTGAAAATACACTTTATCCCCCGGTTTTGCCTGGCCCAACTTCGAAAGATCTGCAGTAATCACATTGCCTATTTTCGGATAACCTCCGGTGGTTTGGCGGTCCGCCATCATGATAATAGGCATTCCGTGACCGGGAATTTGTATCGCTCCCATGGCTATACCGTCGGAAATTATTTCCGTCGCTCCCCGATGGCTTATCTTCCGGCCTTCCAGCCGAAGACCCATACGGTCACTGTCCAACGTCACTTTATAGGGCCCTCCGTAAAAGCTCTTGATTCCCTGTTCTGTAAAGGCTTCCTCTTGAGGTCCGGACACGACCCGAACCCTGATTTCAGCGGGGTATATCAACCCCTGCTCCTTTAAGAACCCGTCCTTGTATTCTTGCTGTACTCCCTTAGGATTTCCGATTTTCAGCAGATCTCCTTTTTGAAGAGCTCTCCCTTCAAAACCTCCGAAGCCACCTCGGAGATAAGTAGCTCGACTTCCCAACACCTTCGGCACATCAAATCCTCCCGCAACCGCCACATAACTGCGACAACCGCTCCTTACTCGTTGAAAGGTCAGCTTGTCACCAGGATTGACCGAAAGGGCTTTCCACATTTTCACGGGACGACCGTTGATCGTAGGGGTTAAGTCCCCACCGGTCACGGCAATAACCGTCCCTTGTAAGAATTCCGCCGCAAAGCCCATCATTGTGACTTCTATGGACGCTTCCTCCCTGCTATTTCCCACAAGAATATTTCCCACACGGTAGGCATAATCATCCATAGCCCCGGAAACCGGCACACCGTATTGTTGATATCCTATTCTTCCCCGGTCTTGCAGAGTGCTGAGCAGGCCACCCTTAAGTACTTTAAGTTCTCCCATTTATATCGATCCTTTCTTTTCGCACTTTGGATAGGTGTTCCAGGGAACGCATCCGTCTCTGATTTTCCGCTCTATTTCTTGATACTCTTCATGGTTTATAGGACAAAACTTTATGTAGTCTCCCGCCTTCAACAAAAATGGCTGTTTTTTCCCAGGATCAAATAAAACTACGGGAGTCCAACCAATAAGTTGCCAACCTCCGGGACTGTCCAAAGAGTATATCCCCGTTTGGGTGTCGGCTATTCCCACGGAACCCCTTGGAATTTTCTTTCTAGGATTGTTCAGTCTCGGCGCAGCGATCCGGGGGTCCATTCCCCCTAAATACGGAAATCCCGGTGTAAAACCCAACATATATATTAAGTACTCCCCGGATGAATGAACTTTAATAACCTCTTCTTCACTGATACCTGCATGCTTTGCCACCCCCTTCAGATCCGGCCCGTACTCTCCACCATAAATTGTTGGTATTTCCGTAATTAAAGGGGAGGGCATTTCTAATCCTTCCAATCCTTTTTCTCTTTCCTTAAGCAGTGTAATCAGTGCCTTTTCTTCAATCACCAAGGGATTGTAATGGATCATTAAAGAACGGTACGCGGGTATCGTTTCTAAGATTCCTTCCAACCCTTGCTGCTCTAATAAATAAGCAAACGCCCGCACCTGTTCATTGATTTCCTTTGATATCTTGTTTCCGAACTCCGCTATTAGAGCTTGATCCCCGGCGCTTTTATAGTTAATCCTCGGCTTGATCATCCGGATTCCCTCCCTGGATTAGGTTAAATAAAAACTGTTGTTCATCGGCGCCACATCAATATTTGCTGTTTTCAGCGCCCCACGAATCTTTTTAACAAAGTCCAAGGCTTTTTTATTGTCTCCATGTACGCAGATGGTGTTCCCCCAAAGAGGGATTTCCTCTCCGGTAATCGCCTCCACTTTTCCTTTCGTGATCATTCGAATAACACGTTTTACAGCCTGGTCTTCATCCTCGATCACAGCCCCGGGCTCCTTTCTCGATACCAGACTTCCGTCTTTACCGTAGGCCCGATCTGCAAACACTTCCCGAGAGGCTTTCAGTCCGACTTCTTCTGCGGCTGTTACCAGACAGCTATTGGTAAGTCCCACCAGCACCAAATCCGAACCCACCGCTTTAACAGCCTCCGCAATGCCACGAGACAACTTCGGATCCTTTGCCGCCATATTGTACAGTGCTCCATGGGGCTTTACATGCTGCAACCTCCCCCCCGCAGCCTCTACAAAAGTCTTTAATGCCCCTACCTGATAGATCGTATAGGCCTTTGCTTCCTCGGGAGTGATTGCCATTTTCCGTCGACCAAACCCCATTAAATCCGGCAATCCCGGATGAGCTCCGATGGCCACCCCCATCTTCATTGCTAGATCCACAGTTTTTTTCATGACCATAGGGTCGCCCGCATGCCAACCACAGGCAATGTTAACGGAACTTACATACTGCATTACTTTTTCGTCCATGCCCAATCGATATGTCCCAAAACTTTCTCCGATATCACTGTTTATATCAATCCTATCCATTATAATCCTTCCTTTCTTTATCGAATCATTCAGAATAACTCTCCTCTATTATAAATGTTTTCAGAATATATTGAAAGGGGGTGTCTCGCTATCGATTTAAAAAAGCCGCTGATACAAAATACCAGCGACTATTTCATGTTATTATCCCACTTTAATGATTCCCCGACAATCTTGCTCTGTTTTCCTTAAATCGAAGTCGTAAGGAAAAGTATGTCGAACTAGTATCCTAGTTCCAGATGATAACCCTGTTCCTCCAAGTTGTATACAATGCTGTTTTCTCCTACGAGGTGCAGGGATCCCACTACTACAAAATAAGTCTTATCTTCATCGTTTTCCAGTAACTCCTGGATTTTTTCCGTCATGTTCAGATCCCGCTCATCCAACATTGCGATTTGATATCGTCGGAAGGATTCACTGTCGACCTCTTCCATGCTTTCCCGCCTAAGGGATTCAAAGTATTCCAAATCCCCTTGTTCCCAATAGTCCATCATCTCTCCAAGCTGCTGATTTACGGTTTCCATATCCCCTAAAGCCTCTTTCAGATACCGTCGTTGGGACTCATCGGATAGAAGGGTAAAGGGACGAAGCTGGTCTTCAACGGATTCAAGTCCGATGACTTCCCGTTCTTCCTTTTGATCAAGAAAATACTGTTCCACTCCGTATTCCTGGGAAAAGTCCGATTCTTCAACGGCTATTTCCGTAAGAAGCATTGTGCCGTACCAGGGACGGAATCGATCTAGAATATCTTCACCAATACCTAAGGGTTGCGCATAGGATAGCAGATCTTGAAAGGTATCCTCAGGAATGGTGTCCCGCATTCTTTTTTCATTATCATACATGGCATATTCCATCATCTCCTGAGCCACGGCCATTTCGTTAAGATTATCTAAATCAATCTCCATCACCAATACATCGGAGCTTTCAAAGCCTTCTTCAACGGAAACATGTAAGGGATACATCTCTTCCTCTCCTACATGAATAGAACCCAGTAAATATACCGGATTCTCACCCCCAGTCACTTCATAAAATATACCCCGGGCATTCTCCTCGA
Source organism: uncultured Clostridiaceae bacterium (assembly GCA_964613365.1). Classification (GTDB taxonomy): domain Bacteria; phylum Bacillota; class Clostridia; order Peptostreptococcales; family T1SED10-28; genus Isachenkonia. The sequence continues at coordinate 5,679 of CAZTIJ010000027.1, forward strand.
TTTCCTCGGAGCATCCTAAGAGGGTTAAAAACACAAACAGTACCAATAGAACAATCGCAAAACTCCCATGGCTTTTCAGTCTTCCATTCAATGACATCATAAGTCCTCCCTTTTTATGTTTCATGCTTATTTTTGTACTTATATCCACATACTTCCATGTAAACTACTGATTACTTGTGTTATGAGATAAATAATCACCAACAACTTTTTCGCTACCCTTTTTCTTACTCGCTAATCCTCTGATTGTGAAATTTGTTACAACTTTTTTCAATAAGCTAGGCACCCTCACATAAATCTCATTCCGTAGAACCCTAAAAAAATCGGCTCCGAAGGTTTCTCCGGAGCTCATTTTTTTCCGATCACCGTTTATTATCAATGTGTCTTTTGAGGATCCACTCTATTAATTGAGCCTAGGGCTTTTTTTCTGGATCCATTGTTTTTTAGAGATCACAAACAGGTGCTCAGTTACGTCCTCTCCGTCCACTTCCTCGTTGCTGGTAAAGTCTCCATGTCGTTTAAATTCCAGTCGTTCTAACAATCTAGCAGCTCCAGCGTTGCGAATATCAACAATAGCAATCACCTGCTCCACATCGAGACTTTCAAAAACAAAATCCAAGGCCGCCTTTATGGCCTCCTCGGCAAAACCTTCCTGCTGATAATTCGGTGCAATCGTGACAAACATTTGCAACTGATTTTCATCGGATTCTCGAGTATAAATCCCCAAGTCCCCTACCAACTCCCTGAGGTTTTTTTTCTCAATGGCAATTTGGAACCATTGATTCGGTTTTTTCGGTTGAGCCGTTGCCTGTTTTTTAATAAACTCCTTGGCCTTTTCATAGGTGCAGTCGCACCATCCTTCTCCCACATACCTTCGAATTTCCGGGTGATTTCGATAGGCATAAAATTTTTTAATGTCACCTTCCTCAAACCTTCGAAGAATCAAGTTCTTTGTTTCGATTCCATTAAATTCATACCTTGCCATCATTACAACCCCTTTTTTACCCATAACACATAACTTCCACCGACCTGACCAATTCTGTAAATATCCATACCCGTTGTATTCAATCATTTACCCTAGTTTTCTCTTTCTAACAACACCAATTTCAAAAAGAACAAAAGAATGAAAGGTTTACTATAAAATCTAAGAAAAGGGTCCTTTAGTGAGTTCTTGATTTTCTGGATGCATACATAATATCCCTGGTTAATTTTCAATTTACAAAGTGCGCTTTCCGTACTCCCTTAGGACTTCACTAACAAAGACAATTATAAATAATGCAAGGGCAATTCGAATGCTCCTTCGTAAAGAAAGAAAGTTTAGAACTTCTAAAAAGGAATCCTCCGATATAAAAGACAATATACAGGATCCGATCAATAGTAATACCAGGAGATTCACCACCCAACGAAGGAACCTTTTGATTACCTTACCCATGAAGCTTTTTTCAGTGATGATTTTCTTAACCATAGAAAGATTCCTCTTTTCATTTAATATCCTGCTAAATATAGGCGTTCTTCACTTTTTTTCGTATTTTTCATTCTTTTCTCCCTTGGCCCTTCCCTTGTCAGCCTCATCCCCTATGTGCTCCGATGAGGAATTGTCCTCAGGAGGATGATGGGATGCGACGTATTCTTCCCGTCGTAGGGTTCTTTTGGCAAATATGGATTGGACAAGCCAGGAGGCTATAAAAAGAACCACTAAGGCAATCAACGTCGCCGGTTCAAAAACTCCGCTTGCCCATTCCGTCTCTGGGAATATACCGCTGAAAATCCCGACATAGGGTTCGGTAATATCATAAAGTAAACTCACAAACTGATTATTAGGGTTGGCCCCGAAAAGCAGGAACACAAGTCGGAAGAGCAGAATAATCCCGGCTAAAGTAAACAAAATATTTATGAATCGTCTCAAAGTATCCATTGCCGGTTCCTTCTCTTTTACTTCCCTTTTACTTCGAACACCTCTCATGTAATACCTCCTTTCCCTATTTTTCGGCCTCCATTAATCCAGTAAAGGGTTCTGTCCATGTCTAAGTTGAAATACATCATTAAGTTATTATCCAAATAAGTCTTGGATGTTCTATTGCTTCTGGTATTCATATTATTCCCTTATTTCATAAGTATAAACCCTCCTCATTGATACTGAGGAGATAATGCGTTCATACTGAGTTCATACTCTTTCCTTATATTTAGCCTCATTCCCCTTTCCTTTCATTCACATTTTCTCTTTACTATGATAAACTAATCACAAATACTAAATGAGGCAGGTGCTAATTATGATAATTGGAATCCCTCGAGGATTTTTATATTATAAGCATGAAACCCTGTGGAAAGGATTTTTTGACGCCTTAGGTATTCAATACATTATCAGCCCGAAAACCAATCAGCAGATTCTGGATCGGGGAAACGAATATGCCATTGATGAGGCGTGCCTTTCTTCAAAGGTCTTTTTAGGTCATGTACACTGGTTGATGGACAAATGCGATAAAATCTTTGTGCCCCGGATTTCATCCTATGGTTTGGATGGCGAGTTATGTACTAAGTTCCCCGCTCTATTGGATTTAGTAAGGAACACCTTTGGGGAACAGGGGATTGAACTGATCCATTATAATGTGGACTTTCGAAATGCCGACGGGGAAGCCCCGGGTTTTGTCAAACTGGGAAAACAGTTGGGAAAAACCCGTACGAAAAGCCTTCGGGCTTACCTGATTGCGAAACAGGGAGAAAAAACCCAGCAAATTTTAGAGGGGAACAAAGTACGGGAGGCCATGGATAAACATGGATTGAAAATTTTAGTTGCGGGTCATGGATATAACCTTCACGATCCCCACTTAGGATCCCCGGTGTTTGAGATACTGAAAAAGCTGGACACCATACCCATCTCCTCCGCCCGGGTTCATGATAAAGAGATTCATCGAGCCTCTCACCAAATATCTAAAAACATTCCCTGGGTATTTAACCGGGAACTGGTAGGCACCATCGCCTACTATCAGCAAAAAATCGACGGCATTGTACTGATTTCAGCCTTTCCTTGCGGTCCCGATTCCTTAATCAACGAGCTGATCCTACGCCGGGTAAAAAAAACCCCGGTACTGCAGCTGATTTTGGATGGTCAGGAAGGCACCGCAGGGATGGAAACCCGACTGGAGAGCTTTATCGACATTATCCGTTTTAAAAAGGAGGGCTACTATGACAAAATATAAGGTCAGCTTCCCCCATTTAGGGAATTATTATGTTCCCTTAGAACGCCTATTCACCCGGGGATTGAACGTGGACTATGTCGTGCCTCCGGTGATTACGAAAAAGACCTTGGAGCTTGGAAGCCTTCACAGTCCTGATTATATCTGCGCTCCTTTTAAATTTAATATGGGTAATTATATCGAAACCATTGAAAAAGGTGCTGACACCTTGGTGCAAACCGGAGGCGTTTGTCGTCTTCGCTATTACGGTGAGCTGCAATCCCAAATCCTTAAAGACCTGGGTCATGATATCCGTTTTATCACTTTGTCCCAGGGGGCCCTATCAAAACCTGTAACCCTTTACCAGAGTTTCAAAGAAATTAATCCTTCTCTGTCCGTAAAACAAATCGGCTCCACTCTGCCTATGGTAATGACGATGATCGAAACCATGGATAAGGTGGAGGACTTTGTTCGAAAGAACAGCGGCTTTCAAAAAAACCCGGGCGCCCTGGAGGCCGTTCATGAAGACTTTTTGCAAAGGTTGCGTCTAACCGATTCTAAAAAGGACGTGAAAAAGCTTTATAAAAAGACCAGGGATCATCTATTGGAAATCCCTCTGGAAAAACCGCAGAGCCCTATTCGGGTTGGAGTGATCGGCGAGTATTATACCATCATGGAACCCTTTAGCAACCACAACATCGAAAAAGAATTGGCGAAAAAAGGTATCGTGGTGGACCGGTGGATCAATCTGACCAACACGGTTCTTCGGAGAGATTGGAAACGGAAAAAACGTGTAAGACCTTATACAAAGTATTCCATGGGGGCTACTAGTATGTTTACCGTGGACCAGGCTCTGCGTTTTGCAAAACAGAAATTCGACGGGATCATTCACGTGAAATCCTTTGGCTGCACTCCCGAAATGGACGCTCTGCCAGTACTGCAAAACATAAGTCGGGACCATAAAATACCGGTCCTTTACTTCACTTTCGATTCCCAAACCAGTGATACAGGGATCCAGACCCGATTGGAAGCCTTTTATGATATGATAATGATGCGTAAAGGAGGACTACTATGAAAACCGCTTATTTAGGAATCGATGTGGGTTCCATCTCCACAAAAGCTGTACTCATTGATGATACCAATAAAATCTTGGCCCGGGATTACCTCTGGACCGAGGTGGATCCCATCGGTACCGTTAAACAAATGCTCAAGTCCCTTTCCCATCAATTGGATCGGGTCAACGCGAACCACCGGAAGAACCCCTATCAAGTACAGTCCGTGGGTACCACGGGCAGTGCCCGGCGATTAATTGGCAGTATTACCGGAGCTTCCGTAGTAAAAAATGAAATTACCACCCATGCCATCGGCACCACCTCACTGTACCCTGAAGTCCGAACCATCTTTGAAATCGGGGGGCAGGATTCAAAAATCATTTTAATAGAAAACGGAATTGTGGTGGACTATGCCATGAATACCCTCTGTGCCGCAGGGACAGGAGCTTTCCTTTCCAGTCTCGCCCAGCGTTTGAACGAAAAGGTAGAGGATATCGGTAAAATTGCTCTGACTTCGAACAACCCCACCAGACTAGCCGCCCGTTGCAGTGTATTTGCCGAGTCCGATATGGTTCATAAAAGCCAGATCGGCCATGCCAAAAGGGATATTATCGCAGGAATTTGTCAGTCCGTAGTGACAAATTACATGAATAACGTGGCTAAGGGAAAGCGGATTGTTCCCCCAATAATCTTCCAGGGGGGCGTCAGTAAAAACATCGGGGTTACCAAAGCCTTTGAGCGGGCCACGGGCCACAAAATCCATGTGGACCCCGACTCTCACTTAATCGGGGCTTTGGGGACAGCGATCCTTGCTAAAAATTCCAAAGAACATCGTTCCTTCGATTTTAATATTTCCGAAGCGGACTTCCAAACCAAAGGGATACACTGTGACAAATGTGCCAACCACTGTGAGGTAATTGCGGTTTACCAAGGAGAGGAAATGATTGATGCCTGGGGCAATAAATGCGACCGGGGACAGGTATTTTAAGAAAAAGAACCGGGATTCAGGAGGGATGATCATGGATAAAAAAATTTTTCAATTAAAACTTTTTGGATTATTGCTGGGGGTCTGGTTGATTTTTTCTCTAAGTCTTACTCCCAGCAATATGGTAACCGGAGTGCTCTTCTCCTTATTGGTGGTATTCCTATCGAAAGGGGCCTATTATCATGACCATGGTTCTTTTTTTGCCCTGCCCTCCCTCCGGCTTCTGCTCCGCCACAGCGTCCGTCTGATTTTGGATATGTACTACTCCGGATTTTGTCTTCTTATTACCATCATCAAAGGAAATGACGATCCCATTATTTTTTCCATGGACTTGGAGAACAACAATCTATTCATCACCACTTTAATTGCCAACTCCATCACCCTGACCCCAGGAACCGTCACCCTGGACCAGCGACGAAATCGATTGTTGGTGCTTTCGGTAAAAAATGATTTTCAACAGGGTAGACTCATAGAAGAAGATATAAAAACCCGACTGGAACAACCCTTTTTAAAAGGAGGGATTTGATGATCGAGTTTACAATTTTTCTCCTGCTACTGGCGATAGGGGTCATCAGTATAAAGTTCATCTTCAGCCCTACGATTTGGGAGCGCATCCTGGCATTGAACCTGATCAGCGGAAAAACCGTTTTGCTCCTTTTGTTGATCGGCTTTCAACGGGATAATTTCTTTTTTCTTGATATCGCTCTTACCTTTTCCATTGTCGGTTTTCTTGCTGTTACCTTGATTACCCGTTTTCTGATGGAAGGAGGCCGCCAAAAATGATCAGTAATTTTTTTCTCATTATTTCATGGATTTTTTTGATCTTCGGGGTGATCGGTCTTTTTCGTTTTCAAAGCATCTATTCAAAAATATTAGTGGCCTCTAAGATCGATACCGTTGCTTTCTTCTCAATTATTCTAGCCTTGGTGTTTCGGATCGGCTTGCAGTGGGAATCCCTTAAGCTATTAATCATCCTATTGTTTTTCCTGATCACCAACCCCTTGAACAGTCAGTTTATCGGACGCTCTGCATTAATCAATGGAATCCCTCTAAAAGGTATGGAGAATCCTTCAAAGGATCCCAGAGGGCAAAAAGAGTCTTATACTCCGTAAGGTGACCGACCTTCCACAGAGGATTAGGCTTTTGATCAAAAAAACAACCGGTCAAAAGACCAAAGCGAGGTGCAACCCCATGTATTTGATACTCTATGGTATAATCATTTTCTTCATCATCATTATGCTTCGGGAAAAGGAATCTCTCCGCCTGATTATTTATTTCGCCGTTTTTTCCCTGCTGATGTCGGTGCTTTATTTTCTATACCATGCCTATGACGTGGCCCTAGCCGAAATTGCCATCGGAAGCGCTCTTTTGCCCCTGTTTTTTATCATTGCCTTAGGAAAGCAGAAGAACTTTGTGGTGGTAAGTCGGGTGGAGGATGCTTTTTTCAGTGAAAAGGAAGGCTGCCCCGGTTTTAAGCTCCTAGAACGGTTTACGGATTCCTTTGACTTGACCCTGGATGTTTTTTTCGAACATCATGTGCAAATCAAAGGGGCTTTTCGGGAACGTAATGTGGATTTGATCATTGTCAAAAGTCATCGGGACGGTAAATATGTATTTGTCATGAAAAAAAGCAGTGTTCTTCACCATAAATTACAACGGGTGCTCCAGGAAGACCCTCGCATTCGATTCGAGGTCGTAGAGGAGGATGAGATTTATGATTAAGAAACTGATGCTGCTGTTGATGTTCGGTTTTATTTTTCTGTACGCCCTTACGGCTACGGCACTATTGGAAAACATTACTCCGGAGAACTCTATTGGCGAGACCGTAATTCAACAGGGCTATACGGATACCACATCCAAAAATCTGGTGGCTGCAATTTTATTGGATTACCGGCTTTTCGATTCCATTTTTGAAGCGGGAATCCTTCTGATTTCTGCGGCGGGGGTACTTTATATGACCCGGACCTCCGGCTTTTCGAAACCCTTTCCCCGGGCAAAGGAAGCCGCAGCACCAAAGGAAAGTGACACCATCCTTGCGGTCAGTCGAATCCTTTACCCTTTTATGTTACTCTTCGGATTTTATATTATCGTATTCGGGGATCTCAGTCCCGGAGGAGGCTTTCAGGGCGGAGTCATCCTAGCCACCGCCCGGCTGATTTCCGTATATATCCCGGAAAAAGCTTCGGGTAACACGGATTTATTGAACCGACTGGAAAAAATTTTGTTTTTATCTTTGCTAAGCCTGGGGCTGATCAGTCTTTTTACCGAAGGTGCTCCCTTTACCAACTTCTTACCCCGGTCCCTGGATCCGGAATTTCAAAGATTGTTTTTAGTGTTGCTGAATCTTTTAATTGGATTGAAGGTCTCTTCGGGCTTAACCATAATTTTCACCCGATTTGTAAAGGAGGGAAAATAAATGTTGCAGCTCTCATTAATTCTATTGATGATCGGCTTGGGCCTTTATGGCTTGGCCACCAGTCGTCACCTGATCAAATCCATCGTTTTTCTGAATGTGCTGGAGGCCGCAGTGATTCTTTTTTTCCTTCGCCTGTTTTATGCGCCGATGGGTGCGGTGCCGATTATCTCCACCATGGGAGGAAAACCGGTGGATCCCTTGCCCCAGGCACTGATGATTACCACCATTGTCATCGGCGCATCCGTAACCGCTTTAGCCCTGATGATGAGTATAAAAATCTATCATCAGTACGGTACCCTTGATTGGAAAATTCTCTTGGAAATGGAGGATAACCAATGAATTATTATCCCCTTTTTGCAATTCTGATTCCGATTATTTTTGCCATTATTATTTATTTGATCAATACTCCCAAGGGCAATCTTTTGGCCTTTATTGCCCAAGGGGCCCTGCTGGTTGTGGGACTTCGATACCTTCCCCTTTATCTTCCGGAAGAAGAGTATTTTCTAATCCTTGGAGCCTTCGGTGACAAGCTCAATATCACTTTGATTTCCAATACCCTTACCCACGGCTATGGATTATTATCGGTGTTGTTGTGGTTTTCCGTAATCCTTTATAGCTGGCCCCACCAGAAACAATCTTCAAGCTACTATTTCTTCTTATTATTTTTACAGGGGGTCTTTATGGGCATTGTCCATGCCCACGATTTTTTCAACCTGTTTCTTTTTATTGAAATTGCCACGATTCTATCCGGTATTTTAATAATATACAAAAAAGACGGCCCTTCCCTAAGGGCCGGCATTTATTATATTGTCTTCAACACCGCAGGAATTTTACTGTTTCTGATTGGTCTCAGTCTACTTTATCGCATGACGGGGACCCTCCACATGGGATTGATACAGGAAAGTCTTTCCGGGATAGAGCGGGACGCCACGATGATCATGATCTTTGTCTTGATGTGTGTATCCATGGGTGTGAAATCTGCTTTCTTTCCCGTATACAACTGGCTCCCCCGAGCCCATAGTGTGGCCACCAGCAGTATTTCCGCCATACTTTCAGGAATCATGGTAAAAAGCGGCGTCCTGGGGCTGTATAAAATTCAGCGGGTCTTTCCCATGGAAGCCTATACAGACTTTTTCATTTTACTGGGAATGATCACTGCACTATGCGGCTTATTCTTCGGGATTAGTCAAACCAATATTAAACGTTTGCTGGCCTTTAGCACCATCTCCCATATTGGTTTTATCGTCATGGGCCTCAGTTCTTTGGAGGTCCCCACATCGGAAGGGGTTTCCGGAGCCTTGGTCCATATTGCAAACCACGGTTTCTTAAAGATTCTATTGTTTTTGGGAGCGGGTTCCGTGGTTCGCAACTATAAAACCTATGACCTAGAAAAAGTCCGTGGAGTGCTACACCAAATGCCTTTGGTGGGCGGCGTGATGCTTTTTGGGATTCTATCCATTATGGGAACCCCCCTCTTCCTGGGATATCAGGGGAAAGCCTTGGTGGGCACTGTTCTTCGTGATCAACCGCTGTTTTATTTGGGTTATCATGTCATCAACCTGGGCACAGTTATTCTCTTCGGTAGGTTATTAAAAATCTTCCTTCCCCACGGCTCTCGAAAGCCACTGAGCACCAACATTTATGATCGGCTTTCCTTAGGGCTACTGTCTGCAGGGATACTACTACTGAACCTGTACCAAGTGATTTTTTCTAGTTTTGGAGGACTTCAGTTTTACGGTAACCCATTTTCCCTGGAAGCCTGGATCTTTTTTTTAATGTATCTTTTGGTTGCCTACCTTTTCATCCGCTTGGTCCCCCTTGCTTCCTCCTTTTTTGAAAAAGTGCGGGGCTTTGAACTTTCTTTTCAGGCAGCGAACTATATGATGGTGGCCTTTGTATTCATCATGCTTTTGTGGTCGGAACTATTCAACCTGTTTTGATCTTTTCAACCTTCTAAGACTTCTCTTATCTCTCCTGGGGGAAGGGGTGGCCCCTTTCCTTTTTTTTGTTTTGAAATCAGACCAGGCATTTCGATTGCTCTTTGTACTTTTTCCCCGGACCTTCCCGGACCTTTTGAGTTTAGTCGCAGTAGGATTCAGAGCTTTATTCGAAGGGTTTTCGGCGCCTTTTCTAGCGGGTAACAAATGAAATGGCCACCAGTTATTACCTCCGAAAAGACTGGCTATGGCGGGAATAAATATAGGCAGAAGTACCAGAACATAAAAACCAAGACCGATAATAATCCATAGCCCGATTTGCACCAGGGATTGAATTCCAGACAGGGTAATGGCGGCGAAGCTGGCTCCTAGAATAACCGCAGCGGAGAATACCGCTCCCCCTACCTTTTTCATGGCGGTATGCATGGACTCTTTTACTTTGGCCGTTGTCAGCCGATTTTTTTTACTCACTTCTTCATTAAACCGGGTTAACAAAAATATTGAGTAATCCACACCCATGGACATCAACATCACAAAGGTGAAAAAGGGTACGGACCACATCACTCCCGGGTATCCTAACCCGTTGATGAAGATCAGCTCCACAATGGTTTGAGAGGCGATATAGGTTACTACCAAGGAAAACATCGCGTACAATGGCATAATCAAAGATTTATAAAGGATGGTCAACACAACAAATATTCCGATCAACATATAAACGGCTGTTTGGAAAAAAGCCTGTCGGGACAATTCCCGAAGGTCCCGATTCCTTGCGGGAAGCCCTTCCACCGCCACTTTGGAAGCCTCATAATCCGACTTTTGAAGACTGAATCGAGCCACATCCTTCATTTCTTCAATTACATCCATGGCCCGATCACCATAGGGATTCACACCTAAAAGGGTCTGAAAGATAACCACGTTTCGATTCGGGGTACCATAGGCATCCCAGGCATCTCCAAATTCTTCTTCATAGAGATCCTCGGGGATAAAAATCCCCGCCAAAACGTTTTCTTCCTGATCCGCCACTTCCTCAAAAGCCTCATGAAGGCTGAGCATTCCCTCTTCCAATTGGTCCACCCCATGAATCAGATCCACTATCCCATGATGAAACTCTTCCAGTCCTTCCTGCAACTCGCTAAAAGATTCCATCAATGCCTTTTGACCCTCTTCAATTTCCCTAAGCCCCTGCTGCAGCTGCCCTGCCCCTCTGGATATCTCATCAAGGCCTGACGAAGCTTCTCCTAGTCCTTGCTGCAACCGACGCACTTCTTCTATCCCTTCCTGTAGGGGCTCCAAAATCGGACTGAGTACAGAAATCTCTTCATCACTGAAAAGGCCGATCAGTTTTTCAAACAAACTATCGATCATATCCAAACAGTTGTAATACTCTTCTAAACTTTGTTGCGTGGTCCGTACTCCGTGGCGCATATTTCGAATCCCACGATTTACTTCATTGGCTCCGGACTGCAACTGTCCGGAAGCACTTCGACTTTCTGCGGTGCCATCGACCAGCTGCTGGACTTCGTCTTCCTGACCCTCCAACTGATTTTTCGTTCTGCGCAGTTCTTCCTCCATCTCCTCCAGTCCCTGTTGAATTTCTTGTACTCCTTCCAGAGCTTCCCCTACTTCGTCGGTTATCAGTTCGGCCTGGTAGGGCACGGTAATCGCTTCTACGGGAGACCCTTCAGGACGGGTAACCGTCCGTACTTCTTCAACGTCTTTGATCTTCATAAGATTTTCTGTCACCATTTCTCCGTAAGTAATTCGCTGGGCATCATCCCAGTTAGGATCTTTTGCTTCCACAATTAAGTTTCCGTAAA
>CAZTIJ010000028.1:0-16157 GCA_964613365.1 uncultured Clostridiaceae bacterium
CCCGGGGCGGAGTTGATTGATGTAGGCAAGAAACCGAATCATCATAAGGTTCCCCAGGAGGAAATCAACAAACTTTTAGTTAAAAAGGCTCTTGAAGGAAAGGTTGTTACCCGAATCAAGGGTGGAGACCCCTTCGTATTCGGTCGGGGAGGGGAAGAGGCCCTAAGTCTTGAAAAGGCAGGGGTTGCCTACGAAGTGGTACCGGGGATTACCTCGGCCATTGCGGTTCCCGCCTATGGAGGCATCCCCGTAACCCAGCGAAACGTCAGCACCTCCTTTCATGTAATTACCGGTCATGAAAATCCGGAAAAGGAAGAGGATATGGTGGATTACAGCCTCCTGGCAAAACTACAGGGAACCCTGATATTTTTAATGGGTATCAAAGCCCTTCCCGGTATTACGAAGCGCCTGATGGAAGGGGGGATGGCCCCTGAAACCAAGGCGGCGGTCATTCATCGAGGCACCACTGCGAAGGAGAAAAAAGCCCTGGGAACCTTAGAGACCATTGTTCAAGCGGTTGAAGAAAAGAGGATCACCTCTCCCGGGATTATTGTAATCGGAGAGGTTGCAGGATATTCCCATCAAATGGACTGGCGACGGTTTATGCCTTTGAAAAATAAGCGGATTTTAGTAACCAGAAGCCGAAGCCAGGCAAGCGTCCTGGGAAAACAATTGATGGCTTTGGGAGCCGAGGTGGTGGAATATCCAAGCATCGAAATTGTAGAGGAGAAAGACCCGGTGAAATTATCCTCCCATATTGAGGAGCTCAAGGAAAGCGGAGCAAAGACCCTGTTCTTCTCCAGCCCAAATGGGGTGGAAGGGTTTTTTGAAGGGTTAAAAAGGATCAAAGAGGACATTCGAAACCTGGAAGGCAAAAAAATTACAGCCATTGGACAGAGCACGAAAAAAGCCCTGGAGAACCGGGGAATTATGGATGTAAGCATCCCCGAGGCCTATACCTTAGAAGGAGCTCTGGAGATGTTTTCAAAAACCCTTCAACGGGGGGACACCCTGTATCATGTTCGGGGAAGCTTAGGTAGGGATCTACTACAAAGGGAGCTTTTAAAGAAAGGAATTCAGGTTGTGGAGAAGGATTTTTACGCCACGGAAAGGGTTAAGAATAAAGAGGATCTAGAATCCATTTTAGCCCAAAGGGTGGATTATATTACCTTTACCAGCACCTCCACGGTCCAGTTTTTTCTTGAAACACTTCCCGATGAGGTTCTGGGGAGTGTCAAGGAAAGCAAGGTATTTGCCATTGGTCCCGTAACCGCCGATCGAGTAAAGGCCTTTGGCCTTAGGGTTAAGGGGATCGCAAGGCCCCATACGATCCAGGGTTTAGTGGAGGCCATGGTGGAGGATGCAACAAAGGAGGATACCCATGTCAGCAGATAACTTCAAGCGGTCCCGACGACTGCGAAGGACTTCGAACATACGAAGAATGGTCTCGGAAACCAAGGTGGGGGTGGAGGATTTGATTTATCCCATTTTTATCACCTACGGTAAGGGGATCAAAAAGGAAATTCCCAATATGCCCGGACAGTTTCATTATAGCCTAGACCAGTTGGATCAGGCCATGGAAGAGGTGGTTTCCTTGGGGATTCCTGCAGTAATGGTTTTTGGAGTTCCAAAGGATAAAGATCCTAGGGGCTCCGGTGCCGATGACCCCGAGGGCATTGTGCAAAAAGGGGTTCGGGAAATCAAAAAGAACTATCCCGAACTAACGGTGATCACCGATGTTTGTATGTGTCAATATACCACAGAGGGACACTGTGGCCTGGTGGTGGAAAAAGAGGTTGGAAACGATCCCAGTGTAGAACGACTGGTAAGCATTGCCCTTAGCCATGCCCAGGCGGGGGCGGATATGGTGGCCCCCTCGGATATGATGGACGGAAGGGTTTTACGGATACGCCGGGGACTGGACCAAGGGGGATATCAGCACGTGGGGATTATGAGTTACAGCGTCAAATACGCCTCCAGCTTTTATGCACCCTTTCGGGGGGCGGTGAATTCCGGACCAAGCTTCGGAGACCGAAAAACCTATCAAATGGACCCGGGAAATCGTCTGGAAGCAAAAGAACAGGCGGCCACGGATATAAAAGAGGGAGCGGATATCATAATGGTTAAGCCCGCCCTTTCCTATTTGGATATTATCCGGGAGGTAAAGGGAAATACACCCTTGGCCGCCTATCATGTAAGCGGGGAATACGCCATGTTCAAGCTCGCCGCAAAGGAGGGCCTGATTGATGAAACCCAAGGCATGATAGAGATCCTTACAAGCATTAAACGGGCGGGAGCGGATTTAATTCTTACCTATTTTGCCAAGGAAATGGCCGCCTATCTTCAAAACAATCACTACAAGGGAGGAAATCGTAATGAATAAGTCAAGGGAATACTTTGAGCGTTCCAAGAAAGTAATGCCGGGAGGGGTGAACAGCCCCGCAAGAGCATTTTCCAGCATGGATATGGACCCACCCTTTATTGAACGGGGAGAAGGGGCCTATATATATGATGAAGAGGGGAATAAATATCTGGACTTTGTAGGCTCTTGGGGACCGCTGATTTTAGGCCACGGAGATGAAGACGTGGTAAAGGGTTTGGAGGAGGTTATCAAAAAAGGAACCAGTTTCGGCGCTCCGACGAAAATTGAAATGGAAATGGCGGAGCTGTTGGTACGTTCCCTGCCCAATGTGGAAATGATCCGAATGGTGAACTCCGGCACTGAGGCCACAATGTCGGCCCTCAGACTAGCCAAGGCCCATACCCGGCGGTCGAAAATCGTGAAGTTTGAAGGAAACTACCACGGACATTCCGACAGTCTATTGATTAAAGCCGGTTCCGGAGCCTTAACCCATGGAGTTCCCGATAGCCTAGGGGTGCCGGAGGAGGTCGGTCGAAACACCTTAACTGCAAACTATAACGACTTAGAAAATATCAAAGCAATCTTTGAGGCGAATAAAGGGGAAATTGCAGCGGTAATCATTGAACCCGTGGCGGGAAACATGGGAGTAATCCCCATGGAAGAGGATTTTGCCCGAGGTCTTCGAGCCCTAACCAAGGAACATGGGTCTTTACTGATCTACGATGAAGTAATGAGCGGATTTCGGGTCAGTTTCCAAGGTGCCCAAAGTCTATACCCGGATATTGCTCCGGACCTGATTTGTTATGGAAAAATCATCGGCGGGGGACTTCCCGTAGGGGCCTTCGGAGGAAGAAAAGACATTATGTCACTGCTTGGGCCCGTAGGGCCCGTATATCAAGCGGGAACCCTATCGGGAAATCCCTTAGCCATGCGGGCAGGATATGAGACCCTGGGAAAACTGCAAAAAAATCCGGATTTTTATACTAAGCTGGACATGATGGCAAAGGAACTGGAACAGGGTATTCTTCAGGCGGGTGAGCGCCATGATATTCCGGTAACCGTAAACCGGGTAGGAGCCATGATTTCCCTGTTTTTCACCGATCAACCCGTAAGGGATTTTAAGGGTGCAAAGGCGGCGGATCAGCAACGCTTTAAAACCTACTTCAAAGCCATGTTGGAAGAGGGCGTCTATTTACCCCCTTCTCAGTTTGAAGCCCTATTCTTAAATGTTCAAATGACAAAGAAGGATCTAAATCAAACCTTAGATGCCATAGACCGGGTATTCTCAAAGCTTTCATAATTCATTGAGAAATAAAAAAGACCATCTTCAAATCATGAAAAAGAGGTGATTCATATGCATTTAGCCGATGGGGTACTGAGTACGGAAATGGCGGTGGCAACCACGGTGGGAGCCGCAGGGATGCTCGCCTACAGTTTATATAAAACCAAAGAGGAGGAAATTCCAAAGATTAGTTTGATGAGTGCGGTATTTTTTACCTTTGCCATGCTGAGCCTTCCCCTAGGTCCCAGTAGTGTACATCCTTTGCTACCGGCTTTACTGGGAATTATTCTAGGAAAACGGGCGCCGATTGCGGTGTTTATCGGACTGTTTATACAGGCCGCGGTTTTTCAGCATGGAGGGATTACCACCCTAGGAGTAAACACCTTATTGGTAGGAACACCTGCCCTAATTTGTTGGCAGCTATTTGTAAGGGGATATCAAGGAAAGAAGCCTCCCTTTGTACTGGCGAGCCTCCTTGGAGGCTTGGGGGTTACCCTAACGGTGGTTCTGTTGATCGGAGTTTTATGGGCCACGGATATCCAATATAGCCAGGGGATGATCTCTACGATTCGACTCATTGTTTTATCCCATATTCCTTTGATTTTTGTAGAGGGAGGGATTACGGCCTTTGCCGTGGGGTTTATTCATAAAAGTCGAAAAGTGGTGCTGGAGGCTGTAAAAGGATGAGAAGACCAAGGGTATCTCCATGGATTGGGAGGTTGGAGATACGGTGCAAAATCCTCTCAATCCTGGTATCGGCATTTTTCGTGATCTCCTTGGAAGAGCCTAGGGTACTAAGTATCACGGTTTTGGGGATTCTGATCCTTGTCCGTTTAGCCGGGCTTCCCTGGGGATTTGTTGTGAGAAAACTACGACTCCCCTTACCCTTTCTTCTTTTTATGGGGATTCCCCTGGTACTGGGAGAGGGTTTTCCCATACCCCATACCCGCCTTCTTTTTGCCTATCAGCTGATTACCAAAGGGATTGGGGTTTTTCTGCTGTTGATCCTTCTTGTCTATAGCCAAAAAGAGGCGGAACTGGTAAAGGGTCTTCACCAGCTTCCCATACCCAAAACCCTAAGCGCTATACTGCTCCTTTCTTTTCGTTATGTCCACCTATGGGGAGCTACCTTGAAAAAAACCTATCGGGCATCAATCTCCCGGGGTTTTGAAAGAGGCTGGAATATTGGCACCCTAAAAGTTTATGGAGAAATGATGGGAGGTATGATTCTTCGGAGTCTGGATCAATCCAATCGGGTACATCGGACCATGGTTTCCCGGGGATTTCGTAAGGATCTTCCCGTGGAAGCACCCAAGGCCTTGGGCCTAGGAGAAGGATTTTGGGTACTGGGCTTGATCACTGGGTTTCTTTTACTGAAAGCACTGGAAATGAGGTTGTAAAATGGAGGGAATTACGGTATCAAATTTATCCTATACTTATCATGGAAGCAGGACCGCTTTACGAGATGTCAGCTTTCAAGTAATCCCGGGGAAAAAGATTGCGATTCTCGGGGCTAACGGCAGTGGAAAGTCCACCTTGATTCAACACTTTAACGGATTAATTCCGGTTCAAAAGGGCAAAGTAGAAATCCAAGGAGACAGGGTGGAGAAGAAGAACTTAACAACCCTACGGCAAAAAGTGGGAATTATTTTTGATCAGCCCGATGATCAGATTCTTGCCTCCACGGTATGGGAGGACGTGGCCTTTGGACCCAGAAACTTAAGGCTTTCCGAAGAGGAAGTTCGCTGCCGGGTAAAAGAGGCCTTAGGGCAGATGGAGATTGAAGATCTAGGAGAGGAATCTCCCTATGAGCTGAGTCTCGGACAAAAGAAAAAAGTGGCCATTGCCGGTGTGCTGGCCATGAAACCGGATTTTTTGGTGTTTGATGAACCTTTTTCCGGTCTGGATCCCGGGTCCCGTGAGGGACTGAAAAAAGCCTTGGATGATTTGCATCGACAGGGACATACCTTGATTTTCACCACTCATAATGTGGATATCGCCTATCAGTGGGCGGACCGGCTTCTGATTTTAAAGGAAGGAAGGGTTCTTCATAGTGGTGAAGTAGATGCTCTGGAAAATGAAGACCTGGTATTGAAAGGGAATCTGGAACTCCCCACAATGGTAAAACTGTTAAAGGATACGGGAATTATGGGAAAGGATCCCGTAATAATCAATAGAACATTGAAGGAGGCGTTGGACATTGGAAAATAATAAAAGTACGAAGATTCAGCATAGATGGATGACAAAGGGAATATTGGTACTGCTGATTTTTTTGTTATCCCTAACCACGGTATACGCCCACCGGATGATGATCGACCCTGTGGAAGATAGCAGAATATGGGTAGGCTATGAAGACGGAACAACCATTGAGAATATCAATATTCAGGTGTTAAATGAGGAAGAAGAGATTATAGCCGAGGAAACCGCCGACGAAGAGGGGTATTATTCCTTTGAGAATTATCCCGAGGCCCACAGTATTACCGCCGACGACGGCATGGGACACCGGGTCACCTGGGTGGTGGGAGAACCTGCGGCTTATCGAGAAGGATGGGGAAGATATCTAAGGATTTTGGGAGTTCTTACCCTATTTGTCCTGGTAGCCATCTACTTTCAAAGAAAAATAAAGAAAAAAGCTTCCAAGCAGGAAAGGAGTAGCTGATGGGAAAAAACATCATGTTTCAAGGAACCGGCTCTTCCGTAGGTAAAAGCTTACTGACTGCAGGGCTTTGTAGGGCCCTTTACAACCGTGGATACGCCGTGGCCCCTTTTAAATCCCAAAACATGGCCCTAAACTCTTTTATAACCAAAGAGGGCGGAGAAATGGGAAGAGCCCAGGTGGTTCAAGCCGAGGCGGCGGGGATCGAACCCTCGGTGAAGATGAATCCCATTCTTTTAAAGCCCACCAGTCATGTGGGGTCGCAAGTGATTATCGAAGGGAAGGTTTACGGAAACTTAAAGGCCAAGGAGTATCAACAGGAAAAAGTTCATTTGAAAAAGCGGGTGCATAAGATCTATCAAAGCCTCAGTGAGGAATATGAAGCGGTGATTATTGAAGGGGCGGGAAGTCCTGCAGAAATCAATCTGCGGGAGCATGATCTGGTGAATATGGGACTGGCAAAGATGGTAGATGCCCCGGTAATTCTCATCGGAGACATTGACCGGGGCGGAGTATTTGCATCGATTTACGGCACGATAATGCTTTTGGAGCCCAAGGAGCGTGAGCGGATTAAAGGGTTTATTATCAACAAGTTTCGGGGAGATATAGAAATTCTAAAGCCCGGGATTCAAATGATGGAAGAAAAAATCGGAATTCCCTGTCTCGGTGTGATGCCCTATGACCGTTTTATGATTGAAGATGAGGACAGTGTTACCCATCGTTTTGACGGAGTAAGGAAGCCTGAAAAACAAGGGGCACAAAGCCCATTGGTAAAAGTTGGCGTTATTAAGCTTCCCTATGTCTCAAATTTTACGGATTTCATGCCCTTGGAAATGGAAGGGGATGTAGAGCTAACCTATATTAAGGATCCCAAGGACTGTGAAAATCAGGATCTTTTAATAATCCCCGGTAGTAAGAACACCTTACATGATCGAAGGTTCTTAATGGAGAGGGGATTTGACGAAAAAATATACCGTCAGGTTAAACAGGGCACCTTAGTAATCGGCATCTGCGGCGGATATCAAATCCTGGGCAGGACCCTGGGAGACCAATATCAAGTGGAGTCGGAAATAAGAGAAATTAATGGATTGGGTCTTTTAGACATTGATACGGTGATGGAAAAGGAGAAAACCACTAGACAGATCACCGGTGAAGTGCCTAGGTTTACGCCTTCAAGCCATGGAAATAACCGGGAGACGGAAGTTACCGGTTATGAAATTCATATGGGCTGTACCACAAGAAGAGAAAGAGCCCGACCCTGGATCCGGTTGAAAGACGGCAGCTTGGACGGCAGTATCGACGAAAAAGGTCAAGTTTTCGGAACCTATCTACACGGAATTTTTGAAAATGACGGGTTTCGTCGGGATCTTCTGGAGTACTTGAAAAATAAAAGGAGTGGACTTACCTTCCGGTCTTCCGTTGTAGAAGCCCAAGGGGAAAAAGAGGCACTTTCCTTTAAAGAACTGAAAAATCAAGAATATAACCGACTGGCAGCCATGATGGAAGAGCATCTGGATATGGATGCCCTGCTGAAAATCATGGGGTGGTAGGATGGAGTGGATCTTTGTTGTAGCTTTGACACTAATCCTTGATCATATTTTCGGGGATCCCGAGGGGATGCCCCATCCCGTAATTTACATCGGAAAGCTGATTAGCCTAGGGGAAAAAGGCCTTCGAAGGCAGACGCTCCTCCCCCTAAAAGCCGCAGGATTTATCCTGGCCCTGGGGGTGCCCCTAATGGTTGGTGGTTTTATCCACGGTTTATTACTTCTTGGGAGTTTTCTGCATCCTGTTATTTACTGGAGCGTAACCCTCTATTTATTGACCACGGGGATGGCTGCCCAGTGCTTGAAGGAAGAGGCCATGAAGGTTTTTCAGGCATTGAAAGGAAAAAATGTAACAAAAGCAAGAGTACAACTATCCTACCTGGTGGGGCGAAACACCGAGGAACTGTCGGAAGAGGAAGTGATCAAGGCCACGGTGGAAACCGTGGCGGAAAATACCATTGACGGCGTCTTAGCACCCCTCTTTTATATTTTTCTCGGAATACCCCTTGGTCTGCCCTTGGAATTATTATGGGTTTATAAAGCGGTAAATACTTTGGATTCCATGGTGGGCTATATTCAAGAGCCCTATAGGGATATGGGTTACGCCTCGGCGAAACTGGACGATCTGTTAAATTTTGTTCCCGCAAGGCTGGGTAGTCTTTTTATGCTACTGTTCGGCGTTAGGGATAAGAAAGAATTTGTCCAAGGACTGGCCATCTTTCGGCGGGACCGTCGGGCTCATAAAAGCCCCAATGCGGGGCATCCCGAAGCTGTGGTGGCGGGAATCCTGGGAATTCAGTTGGGAGGAAATCACCGCTATTTTGGGGAAGTATTGGAAAAACCCACAATCGGGATTTTTCGACGAAGGGCGAAACTAGGGGATATTTCCCGGGGGACATCGATTATGCTTCGGGCCCAATACGGATTGGTATTCCTTTGGATGGTGGTCTATATAATAATCAATTAACCAAGTAAACCCGGCAGGTAAGGCTTAGAATACCCTGGGGATAAGATATAGGAGGAGATTCCAATGAACATCCATGGCGGCTATCATGGGGACCGTAAGGAAATGACGGACCTTAGTATCAATATCAATCCCTTCGGCCCTCCGAAGGATCTGAAAAGGGGAATGGAAGAGGTATTTTCCTCCCTGGGCCGTTATCCCAGCATCGACGGAAGGGAATATGAAAAGGGCCTGAAAGAACGGTTTTTGATTGAGGGAGAGGTAATCCTTGGAAACGGGGCCATGGAGCTGATTTATCTCTTTGCCCGGGCCTTTAAAGGAGGGCGGGCCCTGATCATTCAGCCCACCTTCAATGAATATCAGCGGGCATTTACCCTGGCGGGGGTGGAGGTGTCCCACTTTTATCTTCAAGAAGAGGAGGATTTTCAACTAAATCTAAAAAAACTTGAGAGGCATATTGAAAAGGAAGCGCCGGACTTACTGATCCTCTGTCATCCTAATAATCCCACCGGCACGATGCAAGGGGATCAGACATTAATAGACCTTTGTGAGCTCTTGGAAAGGCGGTCTATTCCATTGATGCTGGACGGATCCTTTGTGGATTTCCTTGAAGAAGGATGGCAAAGGGTGCCGAAGGAGGTACGGAGCTACCTTTCAAGGAAAGGGATGGGGATATGCTCCCTTACCAAGTTTTACGGAATTCCCGGTATCCGTTTGGGCTACGCCTTTGGAGCACCCAAGCTTATAGGAGATATGAGAAAGATCAAAGAACCCTGGACCATGAACCGTTTCGCCTTTTATGCCCTGGAATGGATTCTGAAGGATCGGAGTTTTGAAGGGGAGACTTGGGAATGGATGAAAAGGGAGGGCCTCTGGCTTAAGGAAGCGCTAAAAAAGGTCAAGGGCATTAGGGCCTATCCCTCGGGGGCGAACTTTACGTTGATCCGGGTTTTGGAAGAAACAGAGGAGAGTCTTCAGTCCTCTTTACTGAAAAAAGGGATATATATCCGATCCTGCACAGATTTTAACGGCCTGGATCATCGTTACTACCGTTTTGCCCTGGGAAAAAGAAGGGAAAACGAAAAAATCATTCGCGCCCTACAGGAGGCCTTGAAAGGAGGAAACAGACCATGATTACCTTTATTACCGGAGGTGCCCGTAGCGGAAAGAGTACCTTTGGAGAGTCCTTACTAAAAAATATAAATGAGCCGGTGCTCTACATTCCCACCGCCATTCCCTTTGACGGGGAAATGGAGGACCGAATCCAAAAACACCGTGACCGACGGCCACAGCACTGGCAGACCCTAGAATGTCCGGAGAACTTTCAGGCCTTGAGGGAAGATCAGGCCCTGGAGAAAATCCATCATGTGATGGTGGACTGCCTCGGGGTGTTTGTCAGCAATCAGTTATTAAGCCTGGAAGCCTTTGGGTCTAAGGAGGAAGAGCCAAGTAAACAGTTGGACCCAAAAGCCCTTGACCGGCTGGAAGAGGCCTTGCATAAAAAGATTGATGTACTGTTGGCCTACGGCAACAATAGGAATCTGGTGGTAGTCAGCAATGAGGTGGGCATGGGCCTTGTACCGGAGTATCCCTTGGGAAGAGCCTTTCGGGATCTCCTTGGGCGGCTGAATCAACGGATGGCAGAAAAGGCCGACCAGGTTTATTTGGTGGTATCGGGAATCCCCATGGTCATTAAGGGGGAAGGACAATGAATAGGCTAAAAGCATGGGGCCGATCCCTGATTCTTAGTATCACCTTTTTTACACGGATTCCCATTCCTATAAATTTTTCCGTCAAAGAGGAGGACTTTCATCGGGGAGCCTATTTTATGCCCCTAATGGGAGCCGTCATCGGACTTTTTCTTTGGAGTACGGGAGAGGTGCTTTCGGAAATCTCCCCGATGTTACGGGGAGTACTTCTTTGGGTTCTTTACCTTGCCATCACCGGAGGGTTACATATGGACGGTTTGGCGGACCTCTCCGACGGCATTTTCAGCAACCGCCGGGGAGAAGCGCTACGGGCGGTAATTAAAGACAGCCGGATCGGAGCCTTCGGGGTTTTGGCCCTGATTACCGTGGCACTGCTGTCGGTCACCCTATTCTCGGAACTCTCGGGAAAGGCCTTACTTCTCGGTCCCCTATGGAGTAGGAGTGTAGCTTTTATGGTTATGGGCTACGGTGTTTATCCCGAGGGTGAAAAGGGTCTTGGGAAGGGGTTTGTGGAAAGGATAGGGGGCAAGGCGGCCTTTATTGCAGTCCTTTTTCCTGCGTTACTAACGATAATACTTTTTCAGGCAGCGACACTGCTGTTTTTCATCCCGGTGGTGATCCTTGCCCGGTGGATCCCGAAATGGATGGAAAAACGCTTCGGCGGGGTCACCGGAGACGGAATCGGCTTTAGTATTGAAGTTTTTCAGTGTCTTTCCTATCTCGCGGTGTATTTTTTCATCCTTGGGTATAAATAACCTATGAATGTGAAATTTATTTTTGAGGGAGAAGAAGAAATCGGAAGTCCCAATCTCGGAGCCTTTGTTGAAAACCATAAGGATTTACTAAAAGCGGATCTGGTATTTACTTCCGACGGCCCCCTTCATGATAGCGGCGCTCCATTATTGCCTTTGGGGTACGGGGGGTTATGAATTTTGATCTGGAGATAAAGACCGCAAGCACGGACAATCATTCCGGAAACAAAGGGGGAGTCATCGATAATGCCCTATGGGAAATGGTGCGGTTTCTAGGCACAATGCTAGATGAAAAGGATCATGTATCGGTGGAAGAATTTTATCAGGGAATCGAAGCAGACCTGGAAACTATCGAAGAAATGAAGGGATTCCTGTCTTAGGAAACACCGAAACCGAAAGAAAACCAGAATAGATCAAAACCCTGAAAGAATGGGAAAAACCATTCCGTCGGGGTTTTTTTAGTGACTTTTTATTTATTTCTGAAAATCCCTTGTATATTGGAAATATTCCGACTATAATGGAAACTAAGAAACTGATTTTGGTTTCTCGGTTTCTACACCGGGAAGATTACCCCTCGGCAATCATAAGGATAATCTAAAAAATCCCATTACTATAGGAGGTTGATCATGGAAAAGAAACATGGTGAGGAAGAACAAGAGATGTATTATCGACTGTTGGAGGCGGCCCTGGAGGCTTTCAACGAAAAAGGGGCGAAGTTTACCCTGGAGGATATCAGTAAAAGGCTGAACATCAGCAAAAAAACCATTTATACCGAGTTTTCCGGAAAGCAGGAATTGATGGCGACCATGATCGATCAGGGGTTTCAGGAAGTAAAGCGGGAGGAGGAAAAAATCGTCTCCCATCGGGAGCTTAGCACCTTGGAGAAGATACGAAAAATTGTGATCGTGATTCCTGAAGCCTACCGGAACATGAATTTTCAAAAGATCGCCACCTTACAGGAGAGCTACCCGAAACTCTACAGAAAAATTCAAAAGTATATCGAGCAGGAATGGGACCTGACCATCGGCCTTTTTGAAAAGGGCATGGAGGAAGGGGTTCTTCGACGGTTTCCCATCCCCGTGGTGAAAACCATGATTGAATCCACCATGGAGCGCTTTCTTCAACAGCAGGAACAGGAGGATTTTGATTATATAAAGAGCCTGGAGGCAATGATGGACATTGTGATGAAGGGAATTGAAAAGGAGGATGGGGGTCAATGATGAAGCTTACGCTACGGGAGAAAACCTCCTACGGCATCGGTGCCGTCAGTAAAGATCTTGTCTACTCTTTGGTTGCCGGCTTCTTGATGTATTACTATAACGCGATATTAGGAATTTCCGCCACCTTTATCGGGGTGTTGTTTATGGCCGCCCGGCTCTTCGACGCGTTGAACGATCCCATTATGGGGGTGGTGATTGACAAGACCAAAACCCCCTTGGGAAAGTTTCGCCCCTGGTTGATGGCCGGCACCTTGTTAAACGCCGTGGTACTGTATTTGATGTTTTCCATCCCCACGGATTTAAGCGGGAATGAACTTTTGATCTACGCCTCGGTGGCCTATATTGTTTGGGGAATTACCTATACCATGATGGATATTCCCTACTGGTCCATGATTCCTTCGATTACGGATCACGGGAAGGACCGGGAAAACCTGGCGGTGATTGCCAGAAGCGCTGCGGGGCTGGGTTTTGCCATACCCGTGGCTCTCACCATGGTCTTGGTACCCATCCTGGGAGACGGGAACGAACGTCTGGGATTTAGCCGTATGGCGGCGATCATTGCCCTGGTTTTCATCATCGGCATCGGGATTACCGCCTGTAATGTAAAGGAAAAAGTTCGGGCCGGGGAGAAAAAGCCCAAGGTCAAGGAAATGTTTCGGGCCCTTTTAAGCAATGACCAGGCCTTAGTGGTGGTGGTGGCCATCGTGGTGTTTAACGCATCCCTGTATCTTACCAATCAGCTGGCCATTTACTTTTTCCGCTTTGATATCGGAAATGCGGCCCTGTTCGGGATTTTCGGAACCATCGGAGGGGCGGCCCAGATTATCTCCATGTTGTTCATTCCACTGCTGAGAAAGAAGTTCAGTGCCAGAAATCTATTTATCGGAGGGATTATGACCACGATTCTGGGATACGCCGTGCTTTTTACCCTGGGCACCTTAAACATTACCAATATCGTCTTTCTTAGCATGGCGGCGGTGATCATCTTCATCGGATTCGGCATTGCCACGGTGTTGACCACGGTATTTCTTGCGAACTCCGTGGATTACGGGGAGTGGAAAAACCAGCATCGTACGGAAAGTGTGATCTTCTCTCTGCAAACCTTTGTGGTTAAGCTGGCCTCCGCCTTTTCCGTATTGATTGCGGGAGTAGGGCTGGATGTGATCGGGCTGGACGTAAATGCTCCGGTGCAGACGGAAGCCACGTTGCTGGGTCTTCGAATGATTATGGTGGCACTGCCTATGATCGGACTGTTGATATCCATTTTGTTTTTCATACGGTTTTACCGACTATCCGAGGAGAAGCTGGATGAAATATCCCACGATTTGGCTCGTCGCCGGGAAAAAGAAATAGCACTACAGGGAGGAGAAACGTCATGATTGCAAAAATGAAACAGGAATTTCAAAGGATTTTCGGGGCGGCTCCTGAGGTGACAAGCTTTGCCCCCGGTCGGGTGAATTTAATCGGGGAGCATACGGACTACACCGGAGGCTACGTGTTTCCGGTGGCTCTTGATATGGGAACCTACGCTCTGGGAAGACTTAGGGAGGACGATGCATTCCGGTTTTACTCCATGAATGAATCGGAGTCGGGAATCCTGGAGGTAAAAAAAGACTGGCGGTACCAAAAGGCCCATGGTTGGGCTAATTACCCGAAAGGGGTGGTGGAGGTGCTTCGAAGCGACGGATATACATTCTCCGGGGGGATGGATATCCTGTACTACGGAAACCTTCCTCGGGGAGCGGGGCTTTCCTCCTCCGCATCTATTGAACTGGCCACCGGGGTGATGCTGAACCGGTGTTACGGATTTCAGATTGTGCCCGGGGAAATGGCGAAGTACTGTCGGGAAGCGGAGAATCACTACGTGGGGGTAAACTGCGGAATAATGGATCAGTTTATTATCGCCATGGGGAAAAAGGATCACGGGCTCCTTTTGAATACCGAGGATCTATCCTTTCGCCGGGTGCCCATACCCATGGAGGATTATCGGATTTTGATCATCAACTCCATGGTCCGCCGGCGATTATCGGATTCCGGCTACAATCAGTGTATCGACGACGTTAAAAAAGGGGAGCGGATCCTGAAATACCAAGGAATCGAAGGTTTAAGAACTCTAACCCCCAGGGATCGTCCCTTGCTGGAAAAATACCTTACGGACCCGGGGATCTATCGCCGGATTAAGCATATCGTAACGGAGAACAACCGAACGGTGGAAGGGGCAAAGGCCCTGGAAAAAGGCGATGTGGAAGCCTTCGGATCCTTTATGCTTCAGAGCCATCGGTCCTTGAAAGAGGATTTTACGGTATCCATTCCCGAGCTGGACACCTTGGTAACAAAAGCTATGGAAATTGGAGCCTTAGGGGCCCGAATGACCGGAGCGGGCTTCGGCGGCTGTGTGGTAGCCATGGTACCGAAGGAGAAGGTCGAGGATTTTACTGGAAGCATTAAGGAGAGTTATCATAAAACCTATGAAATCACACCGGAGGTATACCTTGTAAACAGCAGTGACGGAGCAAGCAGTCAGGAAATAAACCGGGAGGTGGCAAAATAATGATTGAAAAATCCATCCTTGCCCTTGTGGACTACGGGAGACGGAAAAAGTTTTACTTTGAGGAAGATTATGTGTATGTGATGAATCAGGTGCTGGAAGTGTTGGGGTTGGACGGTATATCCATGGATGAAATAGCATCAAAGACTCCCGGGGAGGAGCAGGATCTTCAAAGGATCCTACCGCCGATTCTTGATTGGGCGGCGAAAACCGGAGTACTGGAGGAGGATACCCCCACCCATCGGGACCTTTTGGACGCCAAGCTGATGGGCGCGCTTCTACCCAGGCCCTCCCAAGTGATTGAGACCTTCGAGGAGAACTATCAAATCAGTCCCCCTCAGGCCACCGAAGCCTACTATCAATTTTCCATTGACGGCAACTATATTCGAAAGGATCGGACGGATCGTAACCTTCATTGGGTCACCCCCACGGAATACGGGGACATGGAGGTGACCATCAACCTTTCGAAACCGGAAAAGGATCCGAAGACCATTGAAAAGGAAAGAAACCATCCCTCCTCGGGCTATCCCAAATGTCTGTTATGCAGAGAAAACGAAGGCTATGCCGGTCGGATCAACCATCCCGCCAGGCAAAACCTTCGCCTGATTCCTTTGACCCTTGGGGGGGAGCCCTGGTTTTTTCAATACTCTCCCTATCTTTATTATAATGAACACAGCATTATTTTCTCCAAGGATCATCGACCGATGAAAATTACCCGGGAGACCTTTCGAAGGATGCTGGATTTCGTGGACCGGTTCCCCCACTACTTTATCGGATCCAATGCGGATTTACCCTTAGTGGGGGGAAGCATCCTGTCCCATGACCATTACCAAGGGGGACGGTATGAATTCCCCATGGAAAAAGCCCCGGCGAAAAAATCCTTTATCAGTTTGGAACACGGGGATGTGATGGCCTACTGGGTTCACTGGCCCCTGTCTATCATCCGTCTGGAGGGAAAACATAAAGAGGCGCTGATCAACTGCGGAGAGGAAATTTTTCAGACCTGGAAAACCTACCGGGACGAAGCACTGGATATCCTGCCGGAAACCGACGGCACCCCCCATAACACCATAACCCCTATTGTTCGAACAAAGGAGGGGCTATATCAGTTGGATGT
>CAZTIJ010000029.1:0-16141 GCA_964613365.1 uncultured Clostridiaceae bacterium
TTTTGACGTGCCGGTGCTGGAGTACTTATTCGTATCGGAACTGCCCTTAATGCTGCTGTATGCCCTGATCGGTTATTTGATGTTTTCCGCCCTGTTTGTCAGTATGGGAGCTACGATCAACGACATTTACTCTGCGGGAAACTTTCAAGGGGTGCTGTTTATCATTCCTATGCTCCCCATATTTTTCATCGGTGCCATCATACAAAATCCCCATGGGATTGTGGCCCAGGTGGGCTCTTACTTCCCGCTGTCCACCCCGGGGGTGATGCTGTTTCGCTTGGTCATTGCCTCGAGGGTCCCGGTGACGGAAATAATTCTGAGCTTGAGCATTTTAGTGATTACCACAATCGTCATTATGCGTTTGGCCGGTAAGATTTTTAAAACCGCTTTGTTAATGTACGGTAAAAACGCCACCCCGGCGGAGATTTTCCGATGGGCTCGGCAAAAATAAGGAGGACCGTTGATGGATCGAAAATGGTTGGGACTGTTATTAATTATAATCGGAGGAATTATTTTCCTCAGCAATCTAGGTTATTATCCCGGGGAGTTTACTTTGATGATTGTGGGGATCCTGTTATTGCTTATGTATTACCGTTCCGGGAATTCGGCGTACCGAAGAAGCCAAGGACTGATGGTTGCGGGAGCCATTGTGACCATGGTGGGACTCTTCGCCGGGATTGAGCAGAATGTCCCCTTGGGAAATCGGGACGGCTACTTGTTCTTTATCTTTCTGGGGATCGCTTTTTTTTCGGTTTTTCTGGTGCATACCCGACACCTGAAAAGTCTTTCCCAAGGCAAAAGGCGGTGGCCACTGTATCCCGCCGCAGCCCTTTGGGGGTTCGCCCTGTTTGTCTTTAGTGTGGAATTGATGGATCGGGACTTGACCGAACGGGTACTCAGCAATGTCTTTCCCGTGGGGTTAATCGTGGTAGGGGTAGTTCTGATTGTGAAAGCCTTTAGGAAAGGGAAATGAAATGTTATAACGAAAGCAAAAAAGATCTCCGGCTCAAAATGAATTTGAATCGGAGGTCTTTTTTTACTTTCCCTACCCTTCGGTAATTTCCCGGAAAACCAGCAGCGCTTCCATCATTCGGGGAAACCCCACACTGGGAGCCAAAAGCAGCAAGGTGTGGCGGATTTCCTCGGAGCTGCAGCCGGCAGCCAGGGCCTTGGAAATATGGGTTTTTAATGCGAAGGGATAGCCCTCCGTGGCGGAGACGGAAATTTTAATCAGCCACCGGGTTTTTTCATCGAGGGGCCCTCCCTGTTGGTGAATTTTTTTGCCGTAGGCTTCGTAGGCTTCATAGATGTCGGGGTAATGCCTTTGGAAATAGCTGAAATGATCCTGGATTTTGTTGTCCATGGGTGTGCTCCTTCCATATTTTATTTTTCACAGCGCATACTTATTGTATACTCAAAAAAATGATTTTTATTCAGAATCTTGGGAATCAATAGGATGTAGAGTTGTTTAAAATCAGAAAGGGGCGATGAGGAAATGAAATTTGGTATTCGAAAACCCAGCATGAAAAAGCGGGTTTCCGCAAGGATCAGTCCGAAGCGGCAGGTTGTTCAACGGGGTGGAATCAAAATGCCCAGGGGGAAGGGTTGGGTCCGAAATCCCAAAAAATATGCTTACAATAAAGTTTACCGC
The DNA here is from genome assembly GCA_964613365.1 of uncultured Clostridiaceae bacterium. Classification (GTDB taxonomy): domain Bacteria; phylum Bacillota; class Clostridia; order Peptostreptococcales; family T1SED10-28; genus Isachenkonia. The sequence goes on from CAZTIJ010000029.1 coordinate 1,652, forward strand.
AGAACTTCCTTTGATATTTTCAAGCTGTTTAAAAAACTGTTTAAGTAGGATTCCCACAGTTTGAAGGGAGGTTGTATCGATGAAAATAAATGTTGCTGAATCCGCCGATGTTCGGGGGTCCATGGAGCTTGGAAAAGGCGTCTATATCGCACAGGGAACGGTAATAAGAGGTGGAAAAGAATCAAGGAGTCTGAGGCTTGGGAATCAGACCTGGGCTTTGGAAAATTCGGTGATCCTAGGCTCGGAGGAAAGGCCGACGACGGTAGGAAGCAAAACCGTGTTCGGCCATAAATGTATCGTGTTGAACAGCACCATCGGCCACTTATGCGAAGTAGGCAACGGTACGATTTTTATGCCCGGATCCAGCGTGGGAGATTACTGTATTTTCGGAGAAGGCACTTTGGTGCCCGAGGGCATGGAAATTCCCCATAGGTCCGTGGTTGTGGGGCGACCCGCCCGGGTACTTCGAAAACTCAATGAGGAGGATGAGCAGAGGATTAAAAGAATGAGAGGCGGAGACCTCAGCCTCTCTCCCTTTGAAGGAACCCGGATCGAAGAAGAGCTAAAGGAGGAAAGGGATATGGGAAAGACCTATGACATTCATGGAAAGCGGCCGGTGATCGGTAAAAACAGTTACCTGGCCCCCGGTGCGGAAGTAAACGGAGATGTGATTATTGGAGACAACACCTTTGTCGCCGACGGTGTAAGAATTATCGGGAACTCCCACGGACCGGTACGCATCGGAAGTCATGTGCAAATTTTAGAGAATTCGGTGCTCCATTTGCTACCGGATAATGAACTGATCATTGAGGACAGGGTAGTGATCGGTCCCGGCTCCATCATCCACGGTACCATCCTTAAGGAGGGTACGGTTGTGGAATCGGGAAGCAACGTCTGTGATTACAGTGAACTGGGCAGAAACTGTCTGGTGAAAGCAGGGACACTGGTAAAACAGCGGAGTAAATTTGAAGATCATTCCGTTATTGAAGGATTTCCGGGGAAATCCGTAGGCAAACTTGAAAACCAACAGCCCCATCCTCCCTGGGCCTATCCCAAGGAAGAGGGAAAATGATGGAGGGGGTATGGGACAAAAAAGCCCGGGAAGAACTGCAATGTTTCCTGGCGGATGTGGGAAGGCTTTACCAGGGACTGCTAAGAAATGAAGAGGAACAAAAGGTACGGAATTTCAAAAAAATCTTTCATATACAACAGGTGATCCGGGAGCTGGAGCAACGAAGAACATCCTTTGAAATAAAGAGCTATGTTCCCAAGACAAAACCGGTTTGTGAAGGACTGAAACCTAAGGCAGAAAAGAAAGTCCCCGGGGTTTTAAGGGAAGGGGAAAAAATCCTTGAATTTTTCCTAAATCACCAGGGGAAACTCTGCTGGCAGCACGGCTATGAAAGCCTGCCGAAGGCATTGGAAAAGAACTTTGCCTTCGGAGAAGTCCTTGGGGCAGAAGCACCGATTCCTCCGAAGAATATCACCCTGGGTTTTGTGTTGTTATCCCCCGGTACCCATTATCCCAAACACGTTCATCAAGGGGTGGACGAACTATACATTAATATCGGAGCTTCCTGTGAAATAAACGGCGTAAAGGTTCCGCCGGGAGGGAGCTATTATGTGTTCTCCGGCGCACCCCATGGGGTACAAGTATCTGAAAAAGAGATGGGAATTCTTATGTACACCTGGACTTTCCCAAAGGGTGCCCCGGGCAATTACGAGATGCGTTTCGTGGAAGAAAAGCCCCGGGGACAGACCTTGGAAGTATAAAAAAAACATTATAAAAAATTTAATAAATATGCATTGACAGTGGCCGGAGGATTCTATATACTATTTTCAATCAATCATTTGTTTGAAATATTGCGACAAATCCATAAGGTAGCTACGTTGAAGGAAAATAGTAAAAGAAAATGTTCTAAAGCGAACAGGGAAACGGTGTAAGCCCTGGGGACCTCTTTTTTTTGAACCCGTTCCGAAGTAGATCCCGGCGAAAAACCGTTAACAACACAAGGTGGACCGAAACCGGTCAACTAGGGTGGTACCGCGAGCATGTTCTCGTCCCTTTGGGGACGGGAACTTTTTTATATTTATTTACCAAATTTGATATTTATTAAAAAGGCAAGGTGAGACAGGGAAATCCCTTAACCTCAGGAACCTTGAATAAACTAGTGGAAAGGAAGGGTTGTTATGAGAAACCATGATCAAAAGCTGACAAACCAAGTTCAGGAGTTGAAGGAAGAAGCAAAGGTCCTGGGAAGTTTGACCGGAGAGAAAAAAAACAAAGGTTTACAACAGGTAATACAAGCACTGGAAGCCGAAGAGGGGAATATACTCAAGGCAAATCAGAAAGATGTAGAAAAGGCTCGAAGAGAAGGGGTTCGAGAGAGTCTAGTGGATCGGCTGGCCTTGAATTCTGAGCGTTTGTCAGGGATAAAAGAGGCCCTCCGTGAAGTAATCGCCTTAAAGGATCCCGTCTGGAGCAGTGGGAAAACCTGGACTTTGGAAAATGGTCTTACCCTTTCAAAAATGACGGTGCCCTTAGGGGTGGTGGGAATTATTTACGAGTCCCGACCCAATGTAACCGTGGATGCGTTCGCCTTAGGCTTTAAAAGCGGAAACGGCGTCTTGCTTCGGGGAAGCTCCAGTGCCTTGAATTCCAATCGGGCGCTGGTGAGAGCCATTCACCGGGGACTGAAAGCGGCGGGGATTTCGCCAAAGGTTCTGGGCTTTGTCGATGATGAACGGCGGGAGCTGGTATTGGAAATGCTTCATATGAAAGGGAAAATTGACCTGATCATTCCCCGGGGAGGCAAGGGGTTGATTGATTTCGTAGTGGAAAACGCCACAGTACCCACAGTGGAAACCGGAGTGGGGAACTGCCATTTATATGTAGACGCCGAGGGAGACCTGCCCATGGCCATGGATATACTGAAAAACGGTAAAATTCAGCGGCCGGGAGTTTGCAATGCCTTAGAGACCCTGCTGGTGCATGAATCCGTGGCAAAGGATTTTCTCACACGGCTTCCCGATGAATTAAAGGGAGTAACCCTTAGGGGATGTGAGATGACAAGGAGCTATATCCCCGCAGAGGAGGCAGGAGAGAAGGATTGGAAAGAGGAATATCTGGATCTGGTTTTGGCAATACGAGTGGTAAGGGATATCTCCGAGGCCATTAAACACATCGATCAGTACGGAACGGGACATTCGGAAGCCATCGTAACCAATAATTACAACCATGCCCGGGAATTTCAGCGGGAAGTGGATGCGGCGGCGGTCTATGTAAATGCATCCACCCGGTTTACCGACGGAGGGGCCTTCGGCTTTGGAGGGGAAATGGGAATCAGTACCCAAAAAGTGCATGCCCGGGGTCCTATGGGCTTAGAAGAGTTGGTTACCACGAAATACATTGCCCGGGGAACGGGGCAAATTCGCTAGCCAGAGGTCGGGGATACAAGAAAGAGAAGAAAAAAGGTCAACCTCATATAGGAGAAGATTCAATAGAAGGAAGGGAAAATCATGATCCAACAATTGATGGAAAAAAGCAAAAAAATTGTTATAAAAATCGGAAGCAACACCCTGGCACAGGATGACGGATTCATTTGCCGGGAGTTTTTGGAGAATCTGGGGGAGGACGTTCACCGGCTGATGTCGGAAGGAAAACAGGTGGTGATCGTATCTTCGGGAGCGAGAATCGCCGGGGTATCCACCATCGGAAAATGGATGAGGAAAGAGGATATTATCTATAAGCAGGCCCTCTGTGCCATCGGCCAGGTGGAATTGATGGATGCTTACCGCAGGGTGTTTGAAAAATACGGCATCCATATCGGTCAGATTCTGTATACCCGGGAGGACTTTTTGGAGGGAAGCCGTTCCCTGAACATTCGAAACACCCTGTTTACCCTGGCGGAGGAAGGGGTTATTCCCGTAATTAATGAGAACGACAGTGTCTGCGTGGATGAAATAAAAATCGGAGACAACGACACTTTAGCGGCTCACACCGCAAATATCTGGAACGCCGACCTTTTGATTATGCTAAGCGATATTGACGGGATTTACTCGAAAAACCCAAAAACCTGTCAGGATGCCAAACTGGTGGAGCTGGTGGAAAACATTGATGAGCTTCGTAAAAACATTGAAATCGGCTGTGGAAATGATTTCGGTACCGGCGGCATCGAAACGAAGATTCAGGCGGCCAAAACCGTGGGTGATTACAAAATTCCCATGATTTTAAGCAACGGAAAAACCCCTCATATCATCGGGAAACTGAAAACCGGAGAAGCGAAGGGAACCTTATTTGATTTAGGAGGTAAATAGCATGGAGGGAAAATTATTAAAGAAGAAAAAAATCGGATGGATCGGCGGAGGGAATATGGCCTATGCCATGGTCTCGGGGATTCTTCAGGTGGATCCGGGGCTGGGTAAGAACCTGATGGTCAGTGATCCTAATGAAGGGAAGCGACAGATCTTTGAAAAGGATTTTGGCCTTCGGGCCACCCATAGCAACAAGGCTGTAATTGAGCATTCCGACATATTGATCGTTGCCGTAAAGCCTCATAAATCCGGGGAAGTGCTCAATGAAATAAAAGCTTTGGAAAAGAAAGAACTCTTGGTGGTGTCCATCGCCGCAGGAGTCTCTTTAGAGTATTTGCAGGAACATCTGGGACCAAAGGCGAAAATTGTTCGAACGATGCCGAATACTCCGGTACTGGTACAGGCAGGGATGACCTTGATGACGCCCAATGCCAATGTGGATGCAAAGGAATTGTTGGAAGTTAGGGGAATTTTTGAGAGCATCGGGAAGGTTGATGAAATTGAAGAGAAGTTCTTGGACGCGGTGGCTGCCATCAGTGCCAGCGGTCCCGCCTATGTGTACATGTTTATTGAATCCCTGGGAGACGGCGGTGTGCTCAAGGGCCTGCCCCGAAAACAGTCTTATGAAATCGCGGCCCAGGCGGTGTTGGGAGCCGCAAAAATGATTTTGGAAACCGGAAAACATCCCGGGGATTTAAAGGATATGGTCTGTTCCCCCGGGGGTATGACCATTGAGGCGGTTTATGCCTTGGAAAGAAATCACTTTCGGGCATCGATTATGGAAGCGGTGGAAATTTGCACCGATAAATCAAAAAAACTGGTGGAAGGGTAGAAATCCTGGGGTATATTCAAAAAATGAAATATTTCTTGATGAATTTGTGCAAAGAGTATTGTGCTAATAAGAAATATATGGTATATTAATTTAGGATTTGTTAATACCGACAAAGTATTAACAAAGAAAAAAACTCTAAACACAATAATTCTCAAGGAGGAAGATTAATGAAAAAGATTTTAATTCTATTGATGGTATTAGCCCTGTCTTTATTCATGTTCATCGGTTGCGGAGAAGAGGCTGCAGGGGATGAAGGTGAGAACGGTGAAGCCGTTGAAAATGGAGAAGAAGTAGATGAAGAGGAAGAAGCGGATGAAGAGGAAGCTTCTGACAACATGTACCAAGACGGTACCTACACCGCTTATAGCGATGCCAATGAAAGAGGATTCGGCACCGTAACCATTACCATTGAAAACGATGAGATCGTGGACGTGGAGTTAGCCGAGTTCCGAGGAACCGGAGTACAAAAGGATGAAGATTACGGATATGACGAGTTCCATGACGCTTTAGAGGAAATGCCCGGTCGATTCTTAGAGGCCAACAGTGCTGATGTTGAAGTGTTCACCGGAGCAACCAGCTCAAGTGAAAAGTGGATGCAAGGGGTTGAAAGAGCATTAGAGATGGCTTTAGTAGACGCTGAAGATGAAAGCATGTATTTTGACGGAACTTTCTTTGGAGCCAGTGATTTAGGAGAAAGAGGACGGTCTGTTGCCTTTGTAACCATCGAAAATGATGAAATTGTGGAAGTTGTTCTTCATGACACCCAATTAGACGATGAAGGCGGAGAAGATTTCAAAGCGGAAGATTACGGATACGACGAGTACCATGAAGCTCGGGAAGAATTAGCCGAAGAGTTCGTCGCAGCCAATAGCGCCGATGTGGATGTATTCACGGGGGCAACCGGCTCAAGTGAAAACTGGATGACCGCTGTAGAACGAGCTTTAGCAAACGCAGAGCGATAGTTCGGCGGAGCGATAGTCCAATCGAAGTGAAAGCATAAATAAAAATGTCCCGGATTAGTTTCCGGGACATTTTTTTATAATAAATAGAAGATTCAAATATCAGAATTGATTGACAGTGACAGGCTTAAGGGGTAGAATTAGAGCATATAAAGTCTTTTGAAAATCCAATACAGGTCTGAAAGGCACCGGAATATATTGAAAGAGGTGGAGGAAGTTGTTTGTTTTTTCCGCCTTTGTTTTTGTGGTGGGATATGCCGCCGGGTATCTCCTTGGAAGCGGAAGGGTTGGTCTGGTCTTTGCCGGGGCCATCCTTGCAGTCCAGTTAATGATTTTGTTTACCAAAGGGGATGAACTGATTTTACGAATGAACAATGCCAGGGAGCTTCCTAAAGATGATACGAACTATATCTACAATCTTGTGGAGTCCGTCAGTCTGGCGGCCGGCATGAGTAAGCCTCCAAAAGTATATATTATTGAGGACAACTCCCTAAATGCCTTTGCCACAGGACGAAAACCGGAAAAATCAGCCATAGCCCTAACCCGGGGACTGATCAACAAGCTGGACCGGGAGGAACTGGAAGGGGTCATTGCCCATGAAATCAGTCATGTGGTCAATTATGATATCTTAATATCCACCACGGCCATCATGCTGGTCGGGGTGATTTCCCTATTGGCAGGATTCTTAAGACGAAGACTGTTCTGGACCTCCATGAGAGGAGGAAGAAGACATAGTCGGCAGAGTCAGGGACGGGGAGGGGGCCGTTCCCAGGCCCTTATTCTCTTAGGTTCCATTGTGGTGATTATTTTAGCCCCTCTCTTTGCTCAGATTTTAAACTTTGCGATTTCCAGAAAAAGAGAGTATCTTGCCGATGCCAACGGCGCCATTCTTACGAGAAATCCCAAGGCCCTGGCCGGGGCCCTTCGCAAAATCTCCGGGGACACGGAAGTTTTTCGATCCGCCAATGAGGCGACGGAAAATCTTTACATTGCAAAACCTTTAAAGAAGGATTCCCAGGTTTCCGGGAAAAAGAGGCAAAATCAGAGAAGTCATCTGTTTTCTACCCATCCTCCCATTACGGATCGGATCAAGAGACTGGAGTCGATGTAAAACCCATCTCTAGATGAAATTTCGGGATCGAATTGAATAACGGGTTTTTATCATGAAATGAATTAGGGGGTGAAGTTGGTGAAGCGTTGTAGTTGGTGTAAGGGAAGTGATGTTTATGAAAATTACCATGATGAGGAATGGGGAGTTCCCGTGTACGATGACGGGATCCACTTCGAGTTCTTGGTACTTGAGTCCGCCCAGGCGGGACTGAACTGGCTGACGATTTTGAAAAAAAGAGGGAATTATCGTAAGGCCTATCAGAATTTTGACGTAAAAAAAGTGGCGGCTTTTTCCGAGGAAAAGATGGAAGCACTGTTGCAGAACCCGGGAATTATCCGAAATCGTAAGAAGATCGAAGCCTCCGTAAATAATGCCAATCGGTTTATCGAAGTGCAACAGGAGTTCGGATCCTTCAGTCGGTATATCTGGGGCTTTACCGATCATAAGCCGATCATTAATCACTGGGATAAGGAAGAAAAGGTTCCGGCGGAAACCGCGGTATCCCGTGCCTTGGCCAAGGACATGAAAAGCCGGGGTTTCAAATTTGTAGGATCCAGGATACTCTATGCCCATATGCAGGCTACGGGACTTATCAATGACCATATAGTGGATTGTTTTCGCCACGGAGAAGTCAATCAGGAAAAAATAGACGCCTTTCCTCCGGTGCTGGAGGAAACCAGCAAAGTGCTGATCCTAGGATCCATGCCCGGGGTAAAGTCCCTTGGGAAACAGCAGTACTATGGAAACCCTCAGAATCAGTTCTGGCACCTTATCGGTAACGTTTTTCATGAAAAAGTCCCTGAAGAATACGAAGAAAAACTTCAAATGCTAAAAAAATATGAAATTGCTCTCTGGGATGTGATCAAACATTGCAGGCGTAAGGGAAGCTTGGACAGCGATATAAGGGAAGAAGAAGTGAACGACTTGGGAGATTTACTGCAAAACCACGGATCTATTGAAAAAGTCTTTTTCAATGGTGGAAAGGCCTTTCAACTGTTTAAAAAACATTTCGGTTTTCAAAGGTTTCCCCAAGAGTTTATCAAGCTTCCCTCCTCCAGTGCCGCCAATACCCAGGGCCTGAAGGAAAAGTTGAAGGAGTGGGAAAAAATCAAGGACTAAAGGACAACTATTTTAGAAATGGAAAGCTTTTATCGGGAATGGGACTGTGAGAAGGAGAAAATTATGATATAATATTTAAAAATCTTTATTAAAATTTTTAAAGTCTTATCGTACATAATCTTAAAGCCTAGGAGGAATGAAAATGACAGAACGGCAATACGTAATCTTTACACTGGAACAGGAGCAGTACGGGGTGGACATTATGCATGTAAAGGAAATCAGCGAGTTTAAAAAATGCAGCAAAATCCCCCATACCCCCGGTTTTATTGAAGGAATCATTAACTATCGGGGAGCGGTTACGCCGATCATCAACTTAAGAAAAAAGTTCGAGCTGTCTGAGGGGGAAGTTGACAGTCAGACCCGGATTATAATTATTAATTTAAACGATAAACAAGTGGGCTTTTTAGTGGATGAAGCCTCTCAAGTACTGACGATAGATCAGGAAATGGTGGACCCTGCTCCGAAAATCGTAACGGATATTCAGGAGGAGTTTATTGAAGGGATTGCAAAGCTTGAGGATCGAATGGTGATTTTACTGGACCTTGAAAATGTCCTCAGTGAAAGGGAAAAGGAAACCGTGTTGGAAATCCAATAAAGGTTGGCAAGCTGCCTTCGGGGCCCCGATCATTGGCGGGCCCATGGGGGCTTTTTTATACACGGAAGACAAAGTACAGGAGGGGAAATATGGAAATTAAACCCTTGGACCAATGCCGGGAGTACGAGGAACTGGTGGTGCAGTGGCTTTGGAAAGAATTTGGAAATGAGAAAAACTATAAACGCTATGAAATGATTATCCGCCATAGTATGGATCCCGACAATCTTCCCCAGACCTTTGTTGCCATGAAGGAGGGAAGGGCCGTGGCCACCGTGGGTCTATGGCGGTGCGATTTGATGAGCCGACAGGATTTATTTCCCTGGTTGGCCTCCCTTTATGTGGATCCGGCCTACCGCCATCGGGGAATCGGAAAAAAACTCCAGCAGTTCATTCTGGATTACTGCAAAAAGCAGCAGTATTCCAAGGTTTATCTCTATACGGATCTGGTGAATTACTATGAAAAGACCGGATGGGAACAACTGGATTATGGGTGGACGGAAGACATGGAAAAAGTTCGAATCTACCAATACAAATTATAAGCAAGGAGACGGAAAATGGAAGATGTATCTATTACCCAGAGCATATTACACATTTTAGACAGCCAGGTGGGGATTCCCGTACTGTCAGAGAAGGAACATCCCAAAAGTGTTGAGACGGAGTTTTTTTTAGCAGAACACTTAAAACGATTGATGGAGGATCCGGAGATCAAGGAATGTGAATTTTTGAAGGACCGGGAAAATCCGGTAAAGGAGCTTTTGGAAAGCTACCAACAGGACCGGGACACCTTTCTCTCTATGAGCAAAGCACTGGCACAAAGTTTATATGATTTCATGATGAAAAACCCGGAGGTGCCCTCATCGGATCTTGCGGTGGTCGCTTTTCATCAAAAGGACCGGCAGTATTTAGGAGCGCTGAAGTTCAATTACAAACAGACCTTTACCCATGAGGTGGACCATCAGGAGGATGGAAATATTAACTCCATTATTCAGTATCGGCGGACCATTGCCAATGTTAATCAGCGGATCGAGGAAGGGTTTATTTGGGATCTCCAAGATGGGAAAATTCTACTGAAGGAAAAAAAAGCAAGGATCAACGATGAAAAAATTTTTTATCTCTCGGAAAAATTTTTGCTTTGCAGCGGAAAACCCTCGGACAAGGAAAAACTCTCCATCATTAACAAAACCAATAAAGAAGTGCTGAAAAAACATTACGACAATGACTTTAAAAAGGCCACGGATTTGAAACGGGCCATGGCGGAAAATATTGCGGCGTCCGAAGAATTGGAGATAGAGGAGATCAGTGAGAAGGTTTTTCGGGATAATCCCCAGGCCCAAAAAGATTACCGGGAATCCATTGAAAACCGGGGATTAAAGGAATCAACGGTAAAGCTGGCCCCTAAAACCTCGGAGAAGGTGATGAAAAAACAAAAGATTGTAACCGAGGAGGGCATCGAGCTTCACGTGCCCATGGAGTACCTGGATGACCGGAAGGTGAAATTCCTCAATAACGGAGACGGAACCATTAAAATCGAAATCAACGACATCACCTCGATTTTAAATAAATAACAATGAATATTTAGAGACAGGATGTGATGGATCTATGGAAGAGGAAAACTATGGGAAAGTTTTTCGAGGTTTTTTCTTTAAAGGGTTGGCCCATTTTTTAGGAGTAACCCTGCTGCTTTACGTTATTATGATGGCAATTACCGGAGGGGATTTTCACTTCTCATTTATTTCCATTGCCGTATTCTCCTATTCAATCATCTATTTAATGACCCATAAAATACGAAGGCGAACCATGACAATCCACAGCAAAGAGGAGTTTGTTCAGACGCTGAAGGATGCGATGGCATACTTGCATTATGATATTATTGAAGAAAAGGAAGATTTAATCATTATCAAGCCCCAGTGGCATGAAAAGGCCTATACCGCAAGATTGTTTATTGAGCTGAAGGACGGAGAAGCGAAATTCATCGGTGTCAGCCAGCATGTATTCAAAATTCTGGATGCTTATGAAGAACAGCAAAAACGAAAGGATCGTTAAAGAAAATGACGGAGAAAATCAACATTCGATGGGCTTTTGTAATCGGGTTTTTATTTATCGCCACGGTGATTACCGCCATGGCCTTGCATCGGTCCCTGGTATGGGGAATCTATCTGACCCTTTTGTTTTCTCTTGGGGTTCTTTACCGTGCCGGAGTCCCTCTGAAAAAAAGCCTTGGCTGGATTTTTCAGGGGGTTATGGATGCCAAGGAAGTCTACGGATTAATTATTTTGATCGGTCTGAATGTTTCCATGTGGATTGCCTCGGGGATCGTCCCGACCCTGCTGTATTTTGGATTCGATATGATCCACGGGGTGAATTTTTTGCCCTTTGCCTTTATGATCAGTGTCATTCTGGCATTTTTTTTGGGAACAGGTCTTGGAACCATAAGCACCATCGGCATTGTTCTTTTCACCCTGGGGATCAGTATTCATATTCCCGGGGGTTTACTGCTGGGTACTTTGGTATCCGGAGCCTACATTGCGGATCGAATGTCGCCGATTTCCGCCCTGGCCAATTTCACGATGAAGGTGTTGGGAATTTCATTTCGGGCTTATTTTGTCAGGATGCTTACGATCATGGTACCCACAATTTTGTTATCCTTAACGGTGTATTACCTGATCGGTCTGAATTATACGGGGACGATTCAACCGGGGGACGTTGATTATTATCAGAGTCTTTTAGGGGAGGTTTTTATCCTATCCCCTTTGTTACTGCTGATTCCCCTGGGGGTGTTATGGCTGAGCTTTAATAAGCTTCCCTCAAGCTACGTACTTCTCTTCGGCATCCTTACGGGGTTTTTTGCTGGAGTGGGCGTTCAAGGCATGGCTTGGGAACAAGGGTTTAGATATTTGTTTTGGGGATTTGAGTCACCAAAGAGCAGCGAATTTATGGCCACCCTGGAAATCGGAGGTGCCATGCAAATGTTGGAAGTGGTTTTGGTGGTTATGGGAGGCATTGCCATCAGTAAAATCTATGAGGGCTGCGGTTGGATTGCCCCGGTGATTGAAAGGGTAAAAAAGAAAAGCAAAACCCGAGGAAAGCTTCTGTTGAACACCGGGCTACTGTCTATTATTTTGAATGCCTTAACCTGTGATCAGACGGTGGGTATTCTGGTACCGGGAAAGCACCTGCCGGAAATTTTTCAAAAGCAGGGGATGAACCGGGAAGAGCTGGGGGTCATAATTGCCAACAGCGGTACCGCTCTGGCGCCTTTGATGCCCTGGAATGTGAATGCGATTATTATCTATACCATCACCGGAGTCTCCGCCCTTTCCTATGGTACGTTTGCTTTGTTAAACTGGCTGGCCTTTCCGGCGGCCCTGTTTATCGGTACAGCGGCTTGTCGAATTTTATCGAATTTTAGGCCCTTAACCTATAAAAATTAATTTTTTCATGGTATACTTTTATTATCACAACCCCAATATTAATTAAAATTCGGTGAATTCGACGGAATTTCCATAAGGTTTTCCTGAGAATCCCGGGAAAAGGAGTTTTTCTATGGAGGGAAAGTGCACAATAATCGGGAAGGAAGAGTATGCAAAGTATACCGTAACCCCGGAAGGCACGGCGGAAATCATCAATAAATATAAAAACCCTTTAATGGAAGTCAATCTTTACATTCTTAAAGAAGGCGGCAATTTTTATCTCAATCCCCCGAAAAATCCCCAGGGTATGAAATCCTACTTTGTGGAAAAAGGCCATCTCTACAGTATGGAGACTAAGGCTTATTATGATGCGGGAAGCATGATCATTTTAAGCCCCAAGGATGAACTGTTTAATGTTACCGCAGTGAAGAATACATACCTGCTGGTACACTCTCTGCAGGACGAGTCCTATGAAGCGACGGAAAAGAATTTTAAACATATCCATGACATCCTTGTGCAGATCCAAAGGAAAGATGCCTATACCCATGATCATTCCCAACGGGTGTACGAGCTCACCCGAAGCATGGCGGAAACCCTTCATTACCGAGGGGCAGCCCTGCAAAATCTTCTTTGGGCGGCAAAATACCATGATATCGGTAAGGTGTATGTTCCCGATGAGATCTTAAACAAACCCGGAGCCCTAACGGAAGAAGAATTTGAAACCATGGAGACACATACAACCAAGGGAAAGGACCTGATTCTGCGGTATTTCAATCAGGAGACCTATGAAATCATTCGCCAGCATCATGAACGGCTGGACGGCAGCGGGTATCCCCGTAAATTAAAAGGGGGAGCCATAAGGGAAGAGGCAAAGATTTTGGCAATATGTGACAGTTATGACGCCATGACCACGGACCGGATATACAAAAAGGGGATGACGGAAAGGGAAGCCATAGCAGAGCTTCAGTCTTTAGGGGATAGAAAATACGATAAGGATCTGGTGGAAATTTTTATAAAAATACGCCAATCAAAAGAGTAAGACAACGGAAAAAGCTTTTCATCCCGGGGGATATTCAGTATAATGCTAGTAGTAGAATCGTTTATGGAATTTAGTTTAGGAGGATGTCAGATGGGAAAAGAAGAAATGAACCCTATAGAAGAAAAGGAATCATCCAGTTTTTTGCAAAGAATAGTGGAAAAGGATTTGGAAGAAGGGGTTTACAATCGGGAAATCTGTACCCGATTTCCACCGGAGCCTAACGGATATTTGCACATAGGAAGCGCCTATGCCATTAATATCAGCTATAATATCGCTAAGAAGTTCGACGGAAAGTTCAACCTTCGCTTTGACGATACCAATCCTTTAAAAGAGGATAAGGAATACGTAGAGGCTATTATTGAGGATATGAAGTGGGCGGGGTTTGATCCCGGTGATCGAATCTTTTACGGTTCCGATTACTTTCAACAGCTTTATGATTATGCGGTACAACTTATTAAAAAGGGTAAGGCCTATGTCTGTGATCTTTCACCGGAGGAAATTCGAAGCTACCGGGGGACGTTGACGGAGACCGGAAAAAACAGTCCCTACCGAGACCGAAGCGTGGCGGAGAACCTGGACTTATTCAAACGAATGAAAGCCGGAGAATTTCCCAACGGGGAGAAGGTGTTGCGGGCGAAAATAGATATGCAATCTCCGAACATTAATCTTAGAGATCCGGTGATTTACAGGATTCTGCACGAGGAACATTATCGCCAGGGGGATCAGTGGTGTATCTATCCCATGTATGATTATGCTCATCCCCTGCAGGACGCGATTGAAGGGGTGACCCATTCCATGTGTTCCATCGAGTTTAAAGACCACCGACCTCTGTATAATTGGACCCTGGAAGAACTGGAACTGATCGAGCCGCCGAAACAGCGGGAGTTCGGTCGCATGAACTTAACCGGGGTGGTAACCAGCAAACGTTATCTGCGGGAACTGGTAGCCGAGGGTTATGTGGACGGCTGGGACGATCCCAGACTCCCCACTCTTAGAGGAATGCGAAGACGGGGATATACCCCGGAAAGCATCAAACACTTTTTAGGAGAAATCGGGATATCCAAGGATGAGAGTACCGTGGATGTTTCCATGTTGGAACACAGTGTACGGG
>CAZTIJ010000030.1:0-12467 GCA_964613365.1 uncultured Clostridiaceae bacterium
TTGTGGAAAATCCCTCGGGGGACTATGATTTTCAACGGGAGGAGGGGGAGTTTTTCGCGGTCTTCGATACCATCCCCGGCACCCAGTGGAAACTCATCGGTATTATGAACTATAACGAAATCGATGAACATACCCAGGCAATTTTAACCGGTACCCTGATGAGCACGGGAATCACCCTGTTGATTGCCCTCCTGGCAGGTGTCCTGATTTCCATCAGCATTACCAAGCCCTTAAAGGTTCTGGTTTCCGACATGTCCAAAGTGGGACAGGGGGACTTTACCACCCGGTCTTCCATTTCCACCCACGGCGAGGTCGGGGAAGTGGCCCAAACCCTGAATCAGGTCACCCGCTCCCTTTGCGGATTGATCGGAAATATCCAAAAGGCCTCGAAAAACGTTTTGGACTATGCGGATAATCTGAATCACAGCATTGAATCCACCAGCAGCTCCTCCCAGGAGGTTACCCGGGCCGTGGAGGAAATTGCCAACGGTGCCACGGAACAGGCCTCCGAAGCGGAAAAAGGCTCCGCCATGACCGAGAACCTTTCCGGTAAATTCCAAGAACTAAAGGCAAGCTCGGGCGACATGCTGGAGGCCTCCCGGTCGGTACTTTCCGCCAATGAACAGGGGGTAGCCACCTTGGAAAACCTGAATACCAAGGCCGATGAAAACAAGGGGGCCATCGATAATATCGAAAGCGCTGTGGTCCAGTTAAACGAGAAGACCACCTCCATCGGTACGATTCTGGACAGCATCAGCGCCATTTCCGAACAAACCAACCTCTTAGCCTTAAATGCAGCCATTGAAGCGGCCCGAGCCGGAGAAGCGGGCAGAGGTTTCGCCGTGGTGGCGGAAGAAATCCGAAAGCTGGCGGAACAGACCTCGAAGTCCACGGATCAGATCAGCGGCATTATTTCCGACATCACCGAGGAAAGCAACCAGACCGTCGATATCATGAAGGATGTAAAATCCGCAAACCTGGAACAGTCGGAAGCCATAGGCGGTGTGAACAACTCCTTTGAAGACATTTCCACGGCCACCAGAACCATCACCACAAAAATTGAAGAGATCAATGGTGCCATCGATGCCATGACCCAGGACAGCAACGAGATCGTTTCGGTGATTGCCAACATCTCCGCCGTATCACAGGAAACCGCGGCGTCCTCCGAAGAGGTAACCGCCTCCATGGAACAGACCGCCTCTACCCTATCGGAGATCGAGAAAACCTCGGAACATTTAATTTCCTTAGCCCACGAGCTTAATAAGGAAATCGATCAGTTTCAAGTGGATGATCAGGACAATCTCCACACGCCCCGGTCACAAGAAGAGGCGCCCAGGGAAGATCCTGAAAACGGAACCCATGAACAACCCTAGAATCTCTCAGAAAGCACCGGATTTTCGGAACCGGTGCTTTTTTTGTGGATAACTTTCTCTTTTCTTGTACCCTTCCCCCAATCTTATCCCCAGTATGCACAAGATGTTGTGTATAAACCCGGTTCCCTCCCAAGGGGAAGTTCCCCTTCCTATTTCTTTGGAAAAATGCTATAATATATTTAGACTTTCGAATTAAATAAGTCTTTTCTTTGCTGACAACCCACTTTATGCTGATACAAATCGGTTTAGGAGCGATCTCCCATGAATTTTGCGAAAAAAAAGGAAATGATTTTAACGGGAAAAATCCATAAAATCATTATTGCCCTGGCGGCCCCCATTATGTTTAACAATTTCATTCAAACCTTGTATAATCTTTCGGATACATATTGGGTCAGTCAGCTCGGCTCCGATGAGGTGGCGGCGATGACCCTGGTGTTTCCCGTGATATTTTTGATTCTTTCCATTGCCATGGGCATGAACATGGCGGGAACCTCACTGATTTCTCAGTACATCGGTTCCAATCAGGAAGAAAGAGCCGACAAAGTGGCCTCCCAGCTGTTTTCCTTTTTATTGGTGCTCTCAACCCTCCTGGGGGTGGGAGGCTATTTCCTGACCCCCACCATTGTGAGCCTTATGGGAGGCCGGGGGGATGTGCTTCTTTACGGCTCCCAATACCTGAGCATCATGTTTTTGGAAATGCCCATTATTTTTATGTTTATTGTTTACAATGCCATTATGCAGGGGCAGGGGAACACCTTTACCCCCATGATTCTCAATGTGGCGGGTTCTGTGCTGAATGTGCTCCTGTCACCGGTGTTTATTTTCGGCCTGGGTCCCCTGCCCTTCATGGGAATCCAAGGGGCCGCCGTTGCCACCCTGATTTCCCGGGGGATCTTTGTAAGCTACGGCATCTATACTCTGTTCATCCGTAAGGACGGGATCAACATACACAAAAAATATATCCTGCCGGATCCCACGGTCCTGAAAAAAATCATTAAAGTAGGCCTGCCCGCTTCCATCGGCCAGTCCGCCGCCGCCTTCGGGTTTATCATCCTAAACATGTTTGTTCTAAGCTACGGCGAATCGGCTTTGGCCGCCTTCGGTATCGGAAACCGTGTCAACAGTGTGGTGATGATGCCCGCCATGGGCATCGGGAATGCCATCGCACCGATCATCGGTCAGAATCTGGGAGCCGATCAAGTTCCCCGGGCCCGGTCCACCTTTAAAACCAGCATCCTGATGTCCACCGTATTTATGGCTCTGGGAGGATTCACTGCCTTTTGGTTTTCCGAATCCATCATCCGGATTTTTGCCAGCGGGGACCCCCAAGTGATCGCCCTGGGTACCGATTACCTTCGGTTGATCTCCCTCTCCATTCCCTTAATGGGGATATTCCAAATTCTAAACGGCACCTTTCAGGGCTCCGGTCATACCATGTACTCCATGTTCATCAATATGTTTCGATTATGGGGGCTTCGAATTCCTATGATCTACCTGTTGGGCCGTCTGACGGATCTTGGGGCCGACGCCATCTGGTACTCCATGGTGACCAGTAATTTCCTGATCTGTGTCATCGGCATGGGAATCTATTTAAAAGGAAACTGGGAGGAAAAAATCATCGATGAAGAGGACCAAGGGGAAATCGAAAAGGAGAATGCCAACAAGGCCTATGCCTCCTGATGTTTTCCATCAAGAAAGGTTTCCTTTCCAAGGAAATCTTTCTTTTTTTTAAACCCTGTGGTATACTCTTTGTATAATTAAATATCATCGCTAGGGGTGCCGTTGGCTGAGAGGATGTTCTCCAACCCTTCAAACCTGTAGGTTAGTACCTGCGTAGGGAAGCTCCATCTTGAGTGAGTGCTTCGATTCACTCTTTTTTGCATCCTAGGGATCAATTTATTTAATAATTTGGAAGGGATGTGTTTTTTTATGTTCGAAAACTTTGAAATCCGTTTGCATCAACTGTCCTTGGAAGTATGGGTCATCCTGGGGATTATGATTCTTCTTCCCCTCATGCTGTTGCTGTTCCAACGCAGCCGAAAAAGCCAGGGCGGCCGGCTGTTGCAGACAAAAGTGTTGGTTTACGGCAGTCTTTGCGTGGCCCTGTCTTTCCTGCTGTCTTATATTCGTCTGTTTCGAATGCCCCAGGGGGGCAGTGTCACCCTGGCGGGAATGCTTCCGATTATCATCTTTGCCGTGGCCTTCGGCCCTCTTCCCGGGATCTTGGCCGGTTTTGCCCTGGGGCTTTTGAACCTGATTCAGGATCCCTATATCGTTCACTGGATGCAGATTTTCCTGGACTATCCCCTGGCCTATGGCGCCCTGGGTTTGGCCGGAATCTACCGGAAGCATTTAAGCATCAGTGCCTTGATCGGCGGAGTCGGTCGACTGTCCATGAGCTTTTTATCGGGAATCATTTTCTTTCGGGAGTTTACCCCCGAGGGATGGAACGATATTATTTATTCCCTCGTTTATAACGGTTCCTTTATCGGTGCGGAGATTTTTATCATTATACTGCTCCTTCAAATTCCCCAGGTGCAGTCGGTATTGAAACAGATGCGAAGAGGGGCCTTAGCGTCCAGCTAGTTCTCGCCTTTGTGAAAATTTCCTGTTACCTTTTCTTATTTTTGGTTATATATAACCTAAGGCTTCAATGACATGGAGCACCAAAAATTTGATTAACAGGAGGGTCTATTTTATGGAAGGTTTTGGAACTTTTTTTCAGACAGGTGATTGGAAAGGCGAGAAGCACGTACCGGTGATCCACGCTCCGGAAAAGGTGACGGCGGGAGAGCCCTTCGACCTGAAAATGTCCATCGGTGATGCGGTGGGACATCCCAACACTTTTGAGCATTACATTTCCTGGTTTAAGCTGATGTTTCATCCCGAAGGGGCAAAATTCCCCATCGAACTGGCAAGCTTCGATTTCGCCGCCCATGGGGAAAGCGATATTTTCACGGAACCCACGGGACTCACTTCAGTAAAGCTGCAAAAGTCCGGTACCATTTATGCCCTTAGTTACTGTAATATCCATGGTTTATGGATGAACAGCCAAAAGATCGAAGTGGTCTAAGGGACGTTTATCCTGATCCATGGTGGAAAGAAAGCAATCAAAAAAGGAGATGCGTTGCATCTCCTTTTTTCATTCCCTTCTTTACAGGATCGGCGATAGCAGCCGGGCCGCCGACTCTTTCAGGCGACTTTTCATCGACCGCTGTTCGTACTCTTCAAGATGAACTCTTTTGCTCTCCCGTAAATCTTCGAAAAAATCCCCCTTTACCCGTTTGGAGATTTTTTCATCATAGATAAAGGCGTTCACTTCAAAATTCAGCTCCAGACTACGAATATCGAAATTCGCCGTGCCGATGGACGTTACCTGATCATCGGTCATAATGATCTTACTGTGCATAAATCCTTTTTGATACTGATAAATTTTCACCCCGGCATCCAGGAGCTCTTTAAAATGAGATTTCGATGCCCAAAAAACCGTTCGGTGATCCGCCACCGAGGGCAGCAGTATCCGCACGTCCACCCCCCGCAGTCCCGCCACCTTTAAGGCCGATAGAATCCCTTCATCGGGAATCAGATAGGGGGTGGTGATATACACGCTTTTTCGGGCGGCGGTAATGGCGGTGAAGTATGCCTGTTGAATGGTATGCCAATACATATCGGGGCCGCTGGAGAGAATTTGAATCCCCTTTTCCCCTTGGTAGCCCTGACTGGGAAAATATCGGGGATCCTCCAGTTCTTCATTCTTTACAAAGTACCAGTCCTTTAGGAAAATGGTTTGAAGCACATAATTGGCTTCGCCACGGATTTTTATATGGGTATCCCGCCAAAAACCCAGGCGTTTATCCCGTCCCAGATATTCATCTCCGATATTAATTCCCCCGGTAAAGCCCACTTTGCCGTCCACCAACAGTATTTTTCTGTGGTTTCGATAATTTAACCGGCTTCCGAAAAAGGGAAGGGTTACGGGCAAAAAGGCTTCCACCTCCACTCCCCCGTCTCGTAAGGGTTTGAGAAAATCTTCTTTCAACTGCCAGGAACCCACGGCGTCATAAATCAGTCGAACCTCGATCCCTTCCCGGGCCTTTCTGATCAAGGCCCGCTGAAATTTCCGTCCGATTTCACTGTCTTTGATAATAAAGTATTCCATGTGGATATGGTCCCGGGCCTCTTCAATGGCCTTGAGCATCTCCGTAAAGGTCTGGGCTCCGTTTTTCAGTATTTTCACTTCATTATTGAAGGTGATGGGAGCATCGCCGTTTCGAAGAATCAAGGGCACCATTTTTGCCCGGGCATCATTGAAATTTTTCTTGAAAAATCTTCCGAATTGAGTGAAGGTAATTTGGGTGTCGAGAAGCCGTTTCAGCACCCGATAATCCTGTTTTCTCTTTTTGATAAAGGTTTTTTTCTTTCGATGATTTTGCCCGATATACAAATATAAGAAGATCCCCACCAGGGGGAGAAAAATCAGAACCAGAATCCAGGCCATGGTTCGGGTAGGGTTTCGATTTTCCAGTATGATAATAACGCTGAGAACAATCACCGTTATGACGAACAGCCCGATTACAATACCGATATATAGCATAGAACCCCTCCTGTCACCTTCCCATCCTGTTTAGCACTACTTTTTCCTCGGATGTGAGAAGGATTTTGATCAGCTCCTCTAGAATTTTATCCTTGTTAAAGCGAAGGAGCAAAGCGCTGCTTTGAAACAGAGTATCCCTGCTTTTCTTCATCGGTCGGCGGCGACTATTGATCTCCCCGATAAACTCTTCTAGGCTGTATATATGAAAAAGTTCCACCTTTTCATAGGCTGCGATTTCCTCCAGCAGTTTCAAAACCAGCTCCCCGTAGCCCACTTCTTTTCGACATCCCAACAATTGCACAAGCTTTGGAACCAGTTCCTCCATCACCAATCGGTTTTTCGGGAGCATGGTGGACAGGCCTAATAATCCGGCGATTTTTTCCGTGGTCGCCTCCCTTAACCCTTGTAAAAATTCCACCCCTTCCCGGTCTCCCAAGCCTTCGGTTAAGTAGTAGTTTTCTCCCCGTAGGTCTTCAAAAACCTTACGGGTATCATAATATCCGAGATTTATGTTGAACTCCGCTTTTTCCTTGGAGAAATCCAATATATTGCCTAAATCATACTTCGGCTGGATGTAGGTTACTTCCAGGTCCTCAAAATCCACTTTTTTTATTCGTCCCTTACTCATTAATCGAACGGCTACCACCTTCTTATATCCCTTTTGATAAAGCATATTGATGGGAAGATTATTATAGAAGCCTCCGTCTAAAAAGGTTTTCCCATCGATTTTTTCCGGCTTGAAAATCGGCAGATAGGAAGAGGCCAACAAGTACTCCGCCATTTTGCCCCGGGGCACCTCCTCCTTAAAGAGCTCTAAGGGTTTTAAATCCGTTAGAGAGACGGTTACGAAACCAAAATCCTTCGGGGATTTTCGAATGACCTCCTCCTTGGTTCCTTCTTTGATCATCCTCACCAGGGGGCCGATATCCAGTCCTGCATCCTTAACAAACCGTTGGGCCTGTTCCAGCATGAATTGAATTTGATCCGGTTTGATTCCCGTCTCCATAATCATGGTATAGAGCTTCGAATCGATGTTCAGAATTTTTTCCGGTGCAATCTCCTCCCAGATTTCCCGGGCTTTTTCATAGTCTTCCTGGATCATCAAAGCCCCGTTCAATGCCCCTATGGATGTACCCGTAATTCCGTCAAACTCCATACCCAGCTTTCGAAATGCCTTCCAGGCACCAAACTGATAGGCTCCCTTTGCACCGCCACCCTCCAGCGAAAGTCCCAACATTTT
Organism: uncultured Clostridiaceae bacterium; assembly: GCA_964613365.1. GTDB lineage: Bacteria > Bacillota > Clostridia > Peptostreptococcales > T1SED10-28 > Isachenkonia. The sequence goes on from CAZTIJ010000030.1 coordinate 7,208, forward strand.
CTTCCCCTTCTTTCTTCATATTCTAAATTTTTCGTTCTTCTAATAGATACCCATTAACTGCATCCGGGCAACAAAAAACCTTTCCTCCCTTAGGGTGAAAGGTTTTTTTCGATGATTTTTTTAAGTTCCCATAAAAGGCTTAAATGACTGCCCAGGGTGAGACCATCTACGGTCAGGGCTTTTTCCTTGCTGCAACCGTCTACACCGCCCAGCTCTGTCAGGCTTTTTAATAAAAAGACTTCCTCTTTTCCCTCCTGCAGCAAATTCATATCGCTAAGCAGGGATAGCCCGGCCACAAGACCATAGGCTCCCCAGTTGGAGACTCCCGCAAGGATCAAGTAGTCCGCTACGGAGGTGGCAAAGATTTTTTCCCCTTGGGCCACACAGGGAATCCCTGCCTCCCGAACCTTGCCCATGCCCATTTCATTGCCGCCGTCGCCGATGGCAAGGGTTACCACGCTTTGTTCCTTAGCCATGGCCATTAAGGGATCCAGATCCGCCACATAATCGGTGATGTCTTCTCCCCGCATGGAATGATATCTCCCGTCAATGCCCCTGCCGGGTCTTTCAATGGCGATCAAATGGGTGGGACGGAAACCCTTCAATATTCGGCGCAGCTCGTTTTTTTCGATGCTTAGGGGGGCGGAATAGATCCCCGCACTGATTGCCTTGATTTTCTTTAAACCCTCCATAATCCTTTGGGAATAGCCGTCGGTTAGGATCAAAACCTCTTTCCCCAGGTCCTCTAGAGCTTTGGCAAGGGCAATGGTTCCCAGGGGACCGTCGCTCTCCCCCACCTGACACGTTGGCACGGTAAAACCGGTGATGATTAGAATTTTCTCACCATTATACAGGGACTTCACCCCTTGATAAAAATCCTCATAGGAGTTCAGACGCTTTGATATTCCTCTATTTCCCTCATCCCGGGTGATGATTTCTTCAATTTCCCGAAAGCCCGGGCTCTCTAATGATAAGGCATGCATTTTCAACCCCTCCTTTGACTGCGTACTCATCATGAAAGGGCCAGCATAACTGACCCTTCAGATGTTGGGGGGAGAAAGACTAGGATTCCTGAACCGTAGTCTTTCCAGCTCTATCTCTCACAACTTGTAGTGCGATGACTGCAACTAATAGTACAAATCCGCCAAGGTCGATCAATTTATTGGGATGAATCAACAACAGGGATGCCGCCAGGAACATGACCCGTTCATAGGCCCTGGTACTGGTGAGCAGATAGCCCTGTACGGCGGCGCCGAAGGCCACCACGCCGATGCATGCGGTGATGATTGCCAAGGCGGCTTCAAAGAAGGTCACATCCACCAGCAATAGGGACGGACTCATGGCAAAGATATAGGGAATCAAAAATCCTGCGGAAGCCAGTTTCAGTGCCGCCACCCCGGTTTTAAAGGAGTCTCCTCCGGCGATGCCCGCTCCCGCATAGGCGGCTAAGGCCACCGGCGGGGTTACATCGGCGATTACCCCGAAGTACAGTACGAATAAATGGGCGGCCAGCAAGGGCACTTCCAGTTCCAACAGGGCCGGTACCGCCATGGTGGCAAGAACGATGTACTTTGCCGTGGTGGGTAGTCCGAGGCCCAGGATAATGGAGGCCAGCATCGTTAAAAACAGAGTGGGGATCAGCATGCCCCCGGCTAAACCGACGATCAGATTGGCAAAGGTAAGGCCCAGACCGGTTAGGGTTACCACCCCGACAATAATCCCGGCACAGGCACAGGCCGCTGCCACACCGATGGCCTTTTTCGCACCGTCCTGCAGGGCATGAAGAATTTTCGGGATATTAACCCGGGTATGTTTTCTGAACATGCTCACCACCAGGGCGATGACGATACTCCAATAAGCGGCTCTTAGGGGAGAAAACCGTACCAGTAGGAAAACCACGGCGATTAACGGAATAAACAAATGAAAACCGTCCTTCAGCACTTTCTTAAAATCGGGAAGATCCTCTTTTTTCATCCCCTGCAACCCTTTCTTCGATGCCTGAAGATGAACCATGGTGATGACCCCGAGATAGTACAGCAAGGCAGGTACCACGGCACTGATTACGATTTGTATATAGGGAATGCCGGTAAACTCGGACATAATAAAGGCTGCGGCCCCCATGATCGGCGGCAGAATCTGTCCTCCGGTGGACGCTGCGGCCTCCACGGCTCCGGCAAAGGTGGGCTGATAGCCTACTTTTTTCATCAGCGGAATGGTAAAGGCCCCGGTGGTTACGGTGTTGGCAATGGAGCTTCCGGAAATGGAGCCCATAAAACCGCTGGCAATAACCGCCGCTTTGGCCGGTCCCCCTTTTCGGGTTCCCGCTCCGGCAAAGGCGATATCAATAAAGAACTGGCCTACGCCGGTGATCTCCAGAAATGAGCCGAAAAGAATGAACATGAACACGAAGGTGGCGGAAACCCCCAGGGGCGTTCCGAATATTCCTTCCGTTGTCATATACATCTGGTTGACAATCCGTTGGACCGAATAACCTCGGTTGCCCAGGATTCCCGGTATATACGTTCCCACATAGGTGTAAATCAAAAAAATCACCGCAATAATGGGAAGCTGGGGGCCGATGCTCCGTCGGGTAACTTCCAACACCAGCACAATGGCCATTACGCCCATGAGCATGTCCAAATCCGTAGGACGGCCCATTCGCAGTACCAGCTGGTCAAACATGATGAGTATATATCCGGTAACCAAAATCCCGGCTCCGGCTAAAATCCAATCGAAAAACTGGATTTTCGTTTTATCGAATCGCTTACTGGCGGGATACAGTAAAAACCCTAAGACCAGCACAAACATTAAATGCACGGCCCGTTGTTTCATGGCCAAAAGAATTCCAAATCCTGCTGTGTATAAATGAAATAAGGACATGGCAATGGCAATGACGGCAATGGCCGTGGCCAGCTTTCCTCCAAGCTTTCGGACATTGGAGGACACGTCAAATTCCGCTAATTTTTCATCCACATCCACCTCTACGTCTTCCAGTTCCTGAACACTCTTTCTTTTTTCCTCAGACAAAGAACCTCCTCCTCTCAGTAAAACAGACTTTCCAAAGTTGTCATGGTTTTTTCTTCAATCAATATTACACTTCCCGCCTCTACGTAATCATTGAAGGCAATCTGAACGTCCTCATTGTAGATCAAACGATGATCCGTGGTTTTCCCCGTTCTCATTCGGATTTTGGGAATCCGTTGATTGATCCCCTCATTAATGAAGCGGTCTCCCACCTGTCGAAAGCTTTCATGGGCCTCTGTGGGAAGGCCGGCACCAAAGGATTGATACTCGGTACGAAGCAGCAGGATTTCCCCTTTTTCCAAGGCAAACACGTCTTTTACCTCCGTACGCATTACCGAGTGCTCGTAAATAATTGCAAATTCATCAAAATCTTTTTTGGGAATAAAAAATAAAAGCTCCTCCTCGGTACTAAAGGCCAATCCCTCCACGGGCCAAATAAGAAAAAGCAGTGCCATAAAAATCAATAAAACAATCAAGGGGGTGCCCCGCTCAAAATAAAACAGGAGAAGGCGCCGCCCTTGCGGCACCCTTTCCCTTTCAGGATTCTTTTTCATTGTGTGCTGATGACTTATTGTACTTCATCGAAATAGCGCTGGGTTCCCGGATGAAGCTCTAGGGACATTCCCTCGAGGGCTTCTTCAAGACTGATATCTCCACCCCGGGCATGGGCGCTTTCCATATCGCTTAAGTTCTCAAACAGTGCTTTGGTAATATCATATACCAAGTCTTCGGACAGTTCCGCCCGTACGGTCAGCATGGCCATTACCGCCACGGCGTCCACGGCTTCATCCTGATTTCTATAGGTTCCCGCTTCAATTTCCACTTGTGCATAGTAGGGGTACTCTGAAATAATTTCGTCAATTTTATCCTGAGCAATGGGTACCAATACCACGCTGTGCTGGGTAGAGAGGTCAGTGATGGCTGCGGTAGGCGTTCCCGCGGTTACAAAGGCGGCGTCCACGTTACCGTCCCGAAGATTGTCCGAAGCCTCGGCAAAGGACAGATAATCCGGAGTGAAATCATCGTAGGTGATTCCATGGGCGGCTAGAATTTGTCGGGCATTGGCCTCGGTACCACTACCGGGGGCTCCTACGGCAACCCGCTTGCCTTCCAAGTCTTCGATGGTTTCAATTCCCGCTCCCGCATCGGCAACGATTTGGATGGTCTCGGGATAAAGAGTGGCCAGTCCCCGAAGGTTTTCCATGGGCTCTTCAGCTTCAAACATTTCAATTCCTTCAAAGGCGTAATAGGAAATGTCATTTTGAACCATGGCAAAATCCACTTCTCCGTCGTTCAACAGGTTTACGTTTTCTACGGAAGCTCCCGTAGATTCGGCATTGGCACTTACTCCATCCACATAATCATTGATGATATTGGCAAAAGCCCCTCCCAAAGGATAGTAAACCCCTGTGGTACCTCCGGTGGCAATGGCTACCCGGTCCGGGCTTTCCGAGCCTTCATCAACTTCGCCGTTCTCACCGTTATCACCGTTTCCACATCCTACCATGAAAATGGACAACACAAAAACACTGATCAACAATAGGGTGAAAATTCTTCGCTTTTTCATAAACTTCATTCCTCCTTAACTGATTTAGCTTTCCTGTACAACAAAATAATTACCACAGTCCTATTATATCCCCGGAGGGAACGAAACCGACGTAAAACTACAGAATCCTACATCAAATAGTGGAAAAAGTTAAAATTATCTGAATTAACCGCACAAAAAACCTTCTCCTTAGAAGATATTGTCCTGTTTGATTTCCCGTAACATCCCCTCTAAAAATCGCTTTACATTAATTTTCGGCTTTTTCTCCGATTTCTTTTGAATTCTCAACATCTCTTCCCGTAGGGTGGCAAAGTCGAAGAGTCGGTGGCCGAAGCGCTCAAACTTGGGGTGATGATAATCTTCAATCCCTAAATTCGCCAGGTTATGCAGGGCATATTCAATGGTTCTTCTAAGCCTTCTTTCTATGGCTTTTTCTCCCCAGGCCACATCCCGGTTATCCCTTTTTGCATAAGCTTCTCCGATCCTTTCATAGAGCAGCTTCAAATTTTGTAACAGTTTCATGTCCTCCGGGTATTCCAAAGCGGATAAAATAGTCATGGCTTCAAGAATATCCCCGCTGCCGCTTTGGCTCAGGATGCCAAGATCCATTACGATGTTCTCGGCGATTTTTTCGGCCTTGTCCGTTGCCCCTTCCTTCCTTTCCATGGTATCCGACCGTGGTTCCCCCTG
>CAZTIJ010000030.1:12477-15733 GCA_964613365.1 uncultured Clostridiaceae bacterium
TCAACCCCCTGGCTGTTAAAAAAAACCTGGAGGTTCTGAAAGGTCCTCTCCATGCCCTTATGACGAAGCACTTTTTTTATCACATGGCAGACCTCTTCCTTATTGATGGGTTTATGAATGTAAAACTCCACCCCTGCCTGATAGGCCTCCCGTACCATCATCTTATCGGTGATCTTGGACAGGAGGACAAACATCCCCCCAAAACCAGAATTTTTCAGCTTCTTAATGGTTTCGATGCCGTCCAGCTCCGGCATTAACAGATCGATCATCACCAGGTCCGGCTGCAGGTCCATAATCAAATCCACGGCTTCCATGCCGTCCGCCGCTTCTCCGACCACCTGACCGATTTTTTCTTCTTCAATAATATTGGAAACCATTCTTCGCACTCCGGAATCGTCATCCACCACGAAGACTTTATTTTCATAGTTCACTGTAACCACCTCGTATCACATTATTTTCCGAAACCTTGATTCGAAAGGTCGTGCCCTTCTCCTTCTCACTGAATACCTCAATGGTGCCGTTGAAAAACTCCACCAGGTTCTCCACGTGGGATAACCCCAGACCGTTGGAATAGCATCCGGATACCCTGTCCAGCTTGTTGGAAAATCCGGGAATGAAGATGTGTTTTATATCCTTGGGATCGATGCCCTGTCCACTGTCGGTGATCTTTACAATCAGCTCTTTGCTTATTTTTTGCAATTCAATATGAACGTTTCCCCGACGGGGGATGGCCTCCACGGCATTGGCAATAATGTTGTTTAAAATTGAAGTCCATACCAGGGGATCCTTCGGAACAAAATCCACCGCCAGGTCCCGGGTAAAATGCACATGTTTTCCGGTTTCCCCACTGTAATTCTGATGCACCTTAATGGAGAGATCCAGGACTTCGGAAAAGGTGTATTCCGTTCGTTCCGGCGTGTTCAACAGCTTTTTCAGCCCCGTATTGATTCGGGTATAATCATGTTTTACCTCATGCATCATTCGGGAAATCTCTAAGGCCTTCTTTCCTAAGGCCCGCTCCTTTTTTTCCATTAGGGACTTGTATATTTCATAACTCTCCTTGGTCAACCGGTCCATATCCTGGGCGGATTTTTGGAGATAGAAAACCTCGGCCTGCAGGGAGCTGGTTAACAAAATCAGCTCCTCCAGCTTTTTCTTCTCCGCCCGTTGCATAAGGCGCAATCGTTGGTTCTGGGTTGTGGAGTAAAGCCCGGTTACGAAAAACATTCGAAGCATTCCGATCATCAATAGACTGAGCAAATGCATCGTAATCGACTCTGCTACGATCAGCTCCTGTAAAAGGATAAAGCGCAGGGCGATTTCGAAGATATTGGAGATGAAATCCATAAACCCCAGCACAAGGCCCCGCTGAATCGGCTGATTTTCCAAGGAAAGTACTTTTGAATATTTCAGCAATGCGGCAAAGAAAGTATAATACAAGGAACCGGGTAGATGACTCAGCACTGCCGATGGCAAATCCGCCGTCCCGGACCAAAGGCTGATTCCACTGCGAAATCCCAACACCGTTAATGAAATTAAAAAACCGGTCCACAGCACGGGGATGTTTTTTTTGTATAAACAGCCCATAGCGAATACGATCACCCCAAGGCCGATGCGAAAGGTGGTATCAAAGGGATGCACACGGAGTTGTGCGGCAAAAACCGTAAAGATCACCACAAGGAAAACATCTCTTATGATTTTTTTATTCATACCCATTCTCCTTTACCGGCGGTGCCGTTTTTTCAAACTTTTCAGGCGATTACTTTATTTTATCCTGTATCAAAAGAAAAGGCAAGGGACGAAGTCCCCTGCCTTTGACAAATCCTTTAGAATAGCGGATTACTGCTGTTCCGCCATTTTTTTGTAGTTTTCATATCGTTCCTTGGCTTCTTCCTCTGAGCGCTTAAACAGATCTTCCGCCACTTCCGGGAAGGTCTTGGTTAAGGAGGCATAGCGAACCTCACTCATGAGGAAATCTTTAAAGGACTTGGTCGGCTCCTTGGAGTCCAATAGGAAAGGATTCTTGCCCTGATCCTTAAGCTCGGGATTGAATCGGTATAGATGCCAGTACCCGGCGTCCACCGCTTCTTTCTGTTGCTTTTGGGTCGCTCCCATACCACTGGAAATACCGTGGGCGATACAAGGGGAGTAGGCAATGATCACCGAAGGTCCTTTATAGGCTTCCGCTTCCTTAATGGCTTTTAAGGCTTGGTTCTTATCGGCTCCCATGGCAATTTGGGCTACGTACACATAGCCGTAATTGGTCATCATCAAACCGAGGTCCTTCTTTTTGGTCTTCTTACCGGAGGCCGCAAATTTAGCAACCGCCGCTGTTGGCGAAGCCTTTGAGGATTGTCCTCCGGTGTTGGAGTACACTTCCGTATCCATCACCAATACGTTTACGTCTTCTCCGGAAGCCAGTACATGGTCCAGTCCACCGAATCCGATGTCGTAGGCCCATCCGTCTCCACCGAGAATCCACTGAGAGTTTTTAATCAGATAGTTTTTCTTCTCTAAAATTTCCGCAACTTCCGGAACGTTCTTTTCTTTTTCCAACAGGGGAAGCATTTCGATGGTGGCTTCCTTGGATCCTTTGCCGTCATCCTTGTGATCCATCCACTTATGGAAGGCTTTTTCCAATGCATCGGAAACCTTAGCTTCCTTCATGAGATCTTCAATCTTATCTCGAATTTGCAAAGCGGCCAGTTGCATACCGTAACCGTATTCCGCATTGTCTTCGAATAAGGAGTTGGCCCAGGCAGGACCCTGTCCTTCATCGTTTTTACAGAAGGGAACCGAGGGAGCACTTCCGCCATAGATGGAGGAACAGCCCGTGGCATTGGCAATCACCATTCGATCTCCGAAGAGTTGGGTAATCAGCTTCACATAGGGGGTTTCTCCACAACCGGCACAGGCTCCTGAGAACTGGAACAACGGCTGCTTAAACTGCGATCCCTTCAGGTTTTCCGTATTGGTTAAGTGGGCCCGGTTTTCTAAGTTCATGGCATAATCCCAGTTTTCTTTTTCCTTGGCCATTTGCTCTTCCATGGGCTTCATGATCAGGGCTTTGCCCTTCGGTGCGGGACAAATATCCGCACAGTTTCCACATCCGGTACAATCCAGAGGGGTCACTTGAATCTTGTATTCATAGCCGGCAAATTCTTTGCCCATGGCCTTTAAAGTTTCCATTTCCTGAGGAGCATTCTTTCGTTCTTCCTCTGTTAAGATCACCGGTCGAATGGCCGCATGGGGACAA
>CAZTIJ010000031.1:0-15690 GCA_964613365.1 uncultured Clostridiaceae bacterium
ACGCGGGACACCCTGATTAAAAGTCAGGTGCTCTGCCAACTGAGCTAATGGGTCTCTTAACTCACAGTTATATATATTAACGGATCTTTTATGGAAAGTCAATGATTTTTCCCCATTATTTTCTTTTCGGTAGTATTCCTAATGTTCCAACGATTTGCGGGGTTACCAAGACCTCTTTCGAAGAAAGAGGCCTTGGGTGTCTACTACTTATACAGGGGTTCCCGAACGATGGTCTGGGCTCGCCCCGGTCCCACGGATACGATTTTTACCGGAATCTCCAAGTATTCTTCAATAAAGCGGATGTAGGCCTTTGCCTCCCCGGGCAGTTCCTGATAATCCGTGACCTTTGTCAGATCCTGCGTCCAACCGGGAAAACTTTGGTAAATGGGTCGGGCCCTTCCCAACTTTTTCAGACTCGCCGGAAAGTCCCGACTCCTTTTGCCGTCCACCTCGTACTCCACACAAACGTTGATATGGTCGAATCCCCTTAATACATCCAACAGCATTAAGGAAATTCCCGTAAGCCCGTTGACCCGGGCGGTGTATTTCAGCATCACAAGATCCAGCCAGCCGCATCTTCTTGCCCGTCCCGTGGTGGTGCCGAACTCCTTTCCCTTCCGTCGAATCGCTTCCCCTGTGGAATCTTCCAGTTCCGTAGGAAAGGGTCCCATACCCACACGGGTGGTATAGGCCTTCACAATCCCCAGTACTTCCTGAATTTTGTTGGGACCGATTCCCGAACCCACGGGAAACCCGCCCGCCGTGGGATGAGAGGATGTGACGTAGGGGTACGTTCCCAGGTCTAAATCCAGTAATGTGCCCTGGGCCCCTTCAAACAATACTTTTTTATCGGCGATTAAGCCCTCGTGGGTAAGTTTCGTGGTATCGGTTACATACTTCTTGATTTTCTCTCCGTATTTCCGATACTGCTGATACAGAACTTCCAGGTCATAGCCTTCGCTTTGGTAGAGCTTTTGAAGAATCTCATTTTTCTTCGGCACTTGAAAGCTTAATCGTTCCCATAATAGTTCGGGATCGATCAAATCCCCCACCCGAAGACCCGAGCGTTGGATTTTATCCATATAACAGGGGCCGATGCCCTTTTGTGTGGTTCCGATCTTTTCCTCACCCCGGGAAGCCTCTTCTAAGGCATCGATCCTCTTATGGTAGGGAAAAATCACATGGGCCCGCTCGTCAATTCGAATGTTCTTTGAAGAAAACCCTTCGGCTTCCAATTTATCCACTTCCGCAATAAAACCTTCGGGATCAAAAGCCACGCCGTTTCCGATAATGTTCAACTTATCCCCGTATAAAACCCCCGAAGGAAGCAGATGAAAGGAGTATTTCTTCTCCCCTACGATCACCGTATGTCCGGCGTTGTTTCCTCCCTGGGCCCGTACCACAAGGTCCGACTCCCCGGCTAAATAATCGATAATTTTTCCCTTTCCTTCATCTCCCCATTGGGCTCCGACGATGACTACTGAAGGCATTTGATCCTCTCCTTTGTATTGATTTCAATCTTATCCTATCATACCGGGAGCCCCAAAGCAATAAAATAACGTACATTTTTGTTATTTTATTGATTAATATTCGTTTTATCCATGGGTTTTGAAGCAAAAAAAAACCCGTGATCGTCACAGGCTTTTTCATGATTTTCTATTTTTTCCCTTATTTACTTTCCATGTATTGATTTAACTCTGCCACTAGTTTGTCGGAATCAATACCATGCACTTTCCCCGCATCTTCAATGCTTTCCATGGTGGCCCCGGGACAACCCAGACAATGCAGTCCATGCTTCATGAATATTTCCGCTAGGCCCTGGTCCATTTTCAGTACATCCATGATCGTCATTTCCTTGGTAATTTTAGCCATTGTAATCCTCCTTATTCTATAATGGTGCTTCTGTATATTTTCTGTTCAAGCTCCTTACATCTTAACATTTCTGACCGGATTTATCAACATTCTTTTGTCACCCGAGACCCTCATTCTGCCTAAGGCATCCCTTGGAAGGGAGACTTTTCCCCTCTTATCCACAAAAATCATGACTTATCCACCGTTTGTTGGGGGGTTTTGTGGATACTGTGGATATCCTTTGGTGTGATCCGCATCCGTTCGTACTTACAATAGACTTCCCCTTGGTAAATTTTGAAATATTCCCTTTCATATCCCAGGGCCCTAAGGATTTCCGGTGTGATTTTGGGATTTTCAAAGGATTCCCAGTACTCGTACTCCTTCACAAAACCCAGTTTCTGATACACCTTCTTCGCCCGTTTGTTAAAGGCCCCTACGATCAAATAGATTTCTTTAAACCCTTTTTCTTCGAGCCAATAACGGAGAAATACGTTCAAAGCCTCTTTCCCGTAACCCTTGCTGAGCTCGTTGGGATCGAATACCACTCCTATTTCCGCCTTTTTACGAATCCAGCGTATGTTTTTAAAGGTAATGTAGCCCACCAAGGTGCCCTTATCCAAAAAAACTCCGAAAATTCTTCGAAAGTATTTTCCCTGTTTTTCTCGGTACCAGTAATCCCGATATGAGGTATTGGTTTTAGGAAAATTATAGGTTTCAAACAAAGGGTCCTGATGGGTCCCCCAGTGTGTCAACTGATCCACATCTTTTCGATTCAAGCTTCGAATGTAAAGGTTTTTTCCGATAATTAACAATGGATTCCCCCCGTTGCTAGGAAGAACCGAGGTTACGGCTCTTCATGAAATCGATCATAATCCATAAATTTCTGGATGTTCCCTGACCATCGCAGCTCCACGGTTCCCGTTTCCCCATGGCGGTGCTTGGCTACGATCACCTCTGCAAGGTTTTGCTTCTCACTGTCTTCATGATAATATTCATCCCGGTATAAAAACATCACCAGGTCCGCATCCTGCTCGATGGCTCCCGATTCCCGAAGGTCCGATAAGATGGGACGGTGGTCCGAGCGAAGTTCCGGTGCCCGGGAGAGTTGAGACAGAGCGATCACCGGGCAGTTCAGTTCCTTTGCCATGATTTTCAGGTTCCGGGAGATGGCAGAAATTTCCTGTTGCCGGTTTTCGATTTTTCCGTCCCCCTGCATCAGTTGCAGGTAGTCAATAAGGACTAAGTCCAAGCCGCTTTCCATTTTCAACCTTCGACATTTTGATCGCATTTCCGTAACCGAAACCCCGGGGGTATCATCGAAGTAGATATGGGCTTGGGACAAAGGCACCATGGCCCGCGCAATTTTTCCCCATTCCTCCTCGTTCAAGTTTCCCGTTTGGATATTGTTCAAATCCACCATGGACTCCGAGGAGAGCATCCGAAGCATCAGCTGCTCCTTGGACATCTCCAGACTGAAAACCGCCACGGCATTGCCTTCCTTGATCGCCGCACTTTGGGCAAGATTCAGGGCGAAGGCGGATTTTCCCATGGCAGGACGGGCGGCGATGAGAATCAGGTCCGATTTATGAAATCCGTTGAGTTTTTTATCAATGTCGATAAATCCGGAAGTGGTGCCGGTAATGGTTTTATCGCTTTGATAAAGCAGTTCGATATTATCAAAGGTGGTATTCAGTACCTCCTTTATGGGCACAAACCCTTCCCTTGCTCTGTACTGGGAAATATCATAGATGTTTTTCTGGGCTTTTTCCAAGAGCTCGGGAACTTCAATATCGGAACTGTAACCCAGGGTTACGATTTCCTCGGAGGCTCGGATGAGCCTTCGAAGGGTGGCTTTTTCCTCTACGATCACCGCATAGTGTTTCACATTCGAGGCCACCGGCACACTGGAGGACAGGCTGGTCAGGTATTGAATTCCCCCGACCATCTCCAATTTTTCCCGTTTTCGCAGTTCTTCCGTTAAGGTAACCAGATCCACGGGTTCATTTCGATTGAACAGGGTTACGATACAGTCAAAAATGTCCCCGTGGGCGGCCTTGTAAAAGTCATCGGGCCGGACAATTTCCAGGGCTACGATGGTGGCCTCCCGGTCCAGAAGCATGGAGCCCAGCACCGACTGTTCCGCATCGATGCTGTGGGGAGGTACTTTCCCAAAGGTTAAGTCCTGTTCCATTTTACTGTTCCTTTACGTGAACTTTAAGGGTTCCGGTGATGTTCGGGTATACCTTTACCTCAATATTGGTGACCCCGAGACTTTTGATCGGATCCTTTAAGTTGATCTTACGTTTGTCGATCTTAATGTTGTGTTGCTTTGCCAGTTCTTCACTGATTTCCTTGGAGGTAACGGATCCGAATAATCGGCCCCCCTCCCCCGCTTTGGTTTTTATTTCCACAGGGCTTTCTTCGATTTTTTCCGCCAGGTTTTTAGCCCGGGCAATCTCCTCCTGTTTTTTCTTCTCCTCCGCCTTCTTTTGCTTCTTCAAATTTTTCACGTTTCCTTCCGTGGCAGGCTTGGCCAGCTCCTTGGGAAGCAGATAATTTCTTGCATAGCCGTCGTTAACCTCCACCACGTCTCCTGCATTTCCTAAGCTTTTCACATTTTTTTGTAATATTACCTTCATTTTTTATCACCCTCCTGAAAATATTCTTCAATTGCTGATTTCAACTGCTCCTTGGCGGAATCCAGGGAACTGTCCTGTAACTGGGCGCCGGCCACGGCTAAGTGTCCTCCCCCCCCCAGTTTCTCCAGAATGATCTGGACATTGATCTTACCCATGGATCTTCCGCTGATGAAAATTTCTCCGTCCCCTTTTTTACCGAGGACGAACCCGGCGGTTACATTCTTGATATTCAGCAGTTCATCCGCCGCCTGGGCGGCTAGGAGCTGGGGATTTCCTCCCTCTTCGGAAATGGAAATCGCCACTTCTTCCTTGAAGATTTCCGCTCTTTTTAGTACTTCGCTTTTGTTCAAAATGGTTTCAATATCGTCCTGAAAATATTGTTTTACCTCAATGGTATCGGCACCGGCCCGCCGAAGGAGAGAGGCGGCTTCAAAGGTTCGAACCCCGGTTTTAAAGGTGAAGTTTTTCGTATCCAGGGCAATCCCCGCCAACAGGGCATTGGCCTCAATTTCATCGATGTTCATCCGGCTGTCCATATAGGAAAGAATCTCCGTTACCAACTCACTTGTGGAGGAGACATAGGTTTCGTGATAGGTCAGCACGGTTTCATCAATAAAATCCGTCACCCTGCGGTGATGATCAATGACCACAATGTTTTTCGTCAGTTTCAAGGCCTCGGGACACTCGGTGAAGCTGGGTCGGTGGGTATCCACCACAATCAGTAAAGAGTTTCGCTGAATTTTACCCAGGGCCTCTTCACAGGTGATCATATCCCGTCGATAGTCCTTTCGTTCCTGTATTTTATTATACAGCCGGTCAATACTATAATTGCTCTCATTGAGTATAATATAGGCATCCCGTTCCCGATTTTTGGCCCCTCGATAGATTCCCATGGCGGCTCCTAGGGCGTCCATGTCCGCATTTTTATGGCCCATGATAAAGACGTTCTCCGATTGGTCCATCAGTCTTCGAAGGGCGTAGGCGATCACCCGGGATTTCACCTTCGTGGTCTTTTCCACCGCCGAGGTTCTTCCTCCGTAAAAGGAAATGTAGTCATTCTTCTTTACCACCGCCTGATCGCCGCCCCGACCCAGGGCCAGATCCTTGGCCGCATTGGCGAAATCCGCGATTTCCAGAGGGGTTTTCCCGTTGGTGCCCACCCCGATGCTCAGGGTTATGGGGATTTTGTTGCCCATCTCGATTTTCCGGATCTGGTCCAGGATCTCAAACTTCTTGGTTTCCAGCTTTTCTAAATACTGGGCTTCAAAGCCTACAATGAACTTATCCGTGGTATATTTCCTGAAAAATCCCCGCTGGCTGTTGGCCCAGCGCTTGATTCGATGATCAATTTCCGCCGTAACCAGAGGCCTTCGTTCCTCTTCCGTATCCTGCATGACCTCATCGTAATTATCCACCTGGACCAGGGCAATGGCCAGTTTTTCCTCGTTGTACTTTTTCTTTAGCCGTTCATAGTTGGTAATCTCAATGAAGTAAAGCATCATGATGTACTTTCGGTTGCCCATGTTCTCTTCGGAAACCCGGGCAATGTTATACAGCAGCTTATAATGTCTGTCCTTTACCTGCACATTGATGAAAGCCTTATGTTCCTCTCCCTTTCGATTTTCCTCCAACAGGTCTTCAATGGTTATATCCGGTACCAGTTCCTCTATATTTTTCCCGAAGATATTCTTTTCCTCCAGGGTTTCGATGAATTTTCCATTGTACCAATGGATGGTTCCGTCCAGCTCCACAATGGTAAAGGGGATGGGGATGTTTAAAATAGCCTGTTTTGTTGCGGAATCAATATCCGAGAACAACCCCTCCAGGTATTTCTCCCATTCCTGTTTTTTTAGATTGTGGACTTTCAGGTGATAATAAATCAGATACACCAGTAAAAACACGCCGAAAATTCCCATCCATTGGTTATACAGGGATAGGAAAAAAATAAGGATGGCGATGATGATCAGATAGATTTTGGTATCCGGTACAAATAGTTGGAATATCTTTCGGTTTTTCATAGTTTAACCTCTCTTTATTAGATCCGGCCCCCTAGGGCTTTCGAAAGCATTGATAACCCCTAGGCCCTGGAATTCTTTATATTTCTCATATCAAACAGGGCATCCACCAGTCCCATAAAGGCCACAACGGTCAGTAATGGGCTGAGAATCACGATGATTCCCAGGATGAACATCCTTAGAAATTTGTTGATCCGGGTTTTTTTTATGAAAAAACTGATAAAGGCAATCCCCTGTAGGAAAAAGACAAAGGCAAAAATCAGGGTGATATTGGTCAGTAATGTTTGGGCATAAACCCCGTCAATAAATCGGGTAGCAAAGGTTAGGATAAAAATAATAAAGGACCCCAAAACGATGTTTCCCGGCCACCGAAAATTGCTGAACTCCGGCAGCTCCTGCTGTTCTACCCCCAGTCGTTTCAGTACTGCGGCGGTCATATAGTAATTCAAAAAACAGATTAACAAAGACTGTACCACAAAGGCACCGGGAATGATAATCATAAAATAGGACAGGATCTCTTCCCTGGACACCGCCTCAATATTGAGATTTTCCAAGGCCCCGATTTGATGATCAATCACCGACTGCAACATTTGGATCAGTTCATCAATGATGTACATCCCCGCTACCCAATCCACCAACTGTACCATAATGAAGATGGACAGCACCGAAACCAACGTGCCGACTCCGATTACCCGATAGGCACTGGACTTTTTCTGTAAAAAATATCCCATGATCAAAGTCATCGGTCCGAAAATCACCACGATGAAAAAGGGGTAAAGAATCCCCGTTAAGGCTCCCACAATCACGCTGGTGATCAAAAGGCTGTATACCACATACCGATTTCCATGGCGGGTGGCCAGTACCAGAAAAGGCACGGGCAGCAGCATCAAAAGCAGGGCTAAAAACGGGATATAGATAAAACTAATGACAAAAAATGAAGAGATCGTTGCCATTAGCGAGGCTTCAATTAAAGCTTTTCGATCCGATAGTAGGTTCATGACCATCACTCCTGTGTTTTTCTTCTCATAATCGGTGTTAATAATCGGGGATCATATTGATTTTTGACAGGCTCTGTTCCAGGTTGTAGATGAAAACGATCAGTTTGATCATCTCATCCGTGGGATAACAGTTGAGATCCTCATGGTTTTTAACCTTCTTTTTCATCTCCCGAAGTTTTTCAATAATCGGTTCCAGGTCAATGGTTTCTTTGATGTTCTGATTAAGAATCTGCTCTTCCATGTTGTGGATGTTTCCCAGCATTTCCCGAACCAGTTTCATATCCAGTTCCACAAGGTCCAGGATTTCTTTTTTGATTCCCCGGTCCATGACCTGATGCATGCTTTGCAGATGCTGATAGATTTCCCTTTCCAGTCGAAGGGTCATGATCGTATCCCGGGTTCGAAACTCCCCGTGAATTTTGATCTCCTCTTCCTTTCGCTGCAACTCAAGAAACCGCTCGGAAATTTCCAGTTCCTTTACCACCTGTTGTTCCTGTTCGTCCAGAGCGGCGTAGCGCTGCTCCTCCTGGAGGAAAAAATCGATTAGAATCAGATTGTATTTCCATAAATCCTTAGAGGTTTTTCGGCTTTCCACAATCACTTTTTGATCGTAATTCGGAGGGAATACCAGATAATTCACCGCCACGGCCACAATGATACCTAAGAAGGTTTCAAAAAGTCTTTCCCCGGCGTAAAGAATATGTTCCCCGGTGGAGAGGACTTCACTTAGGTATACACTGGCAAAGACCACGGCCCCGATGGAAATGGACTCTCCCTTTTTGATCCAGTTCATCAACGTGATCAGCAAAACAAAGCCTACGGCTCCTACCATGGGATTGTGGGGCCAAAGCAGGGCCAATACCACCCCTAGAATTGCACCGGCGGTGGTACCCATCATACGGTTCATGCCGAACTTCCACGTATCAATGACCGTCGGTTGCATCACAATGACCACGGCGATGACGGTGTAAAAAGGGTACTCGATTCCCAGTAAGTTCCCAAACAGAATGCTGACAAAGACGGCTATGCCCGTCTTTATTACCCGAAGGCCTATTTTCACTGAATTCTCCTCCCAGTTATTTGAAATTCCTTAGTATTCCCATTATACTATACTTTTCTATGGTTGAAAATAAAAGAACCTGCAATTTCCATTACAGGTTTTGTAGAATCAGCAGAACGATGATTCCAGGAACCCCGAATATTCCAACGATTAAAGCATTAATCGGTTCGATTTCGATGGCCAGATCAAAGTACCCGCCGATCCAGTTGAAAATAACTAACGTGATCGCTCCGATCACACCGTTCCATAGCAACTTTACGGCAATTTTCATCGGCACCGCAAGAAGCTTTAACAGTACAAATAGAATGAGTATTCCCAGGGCTGCAAAGAGTATTAATTGAAGTTCCATCAGATTTCCCGTCTCCCTTCCATCGCTTTGGAAAGCGTTACTTCATCGATGTATTCCAAATCCCCTCCCACGGGAATACCGTGGGCGATCCGGGATACCTTAATGCCCATGGGTTTAATCAGCTTGGAAATATACATGGCCGTGGCCTCTCCTTCAATATTGGGGTTTGTGGCCAGGATAATTTCCTTTGCTTCACCCTGTTGCAATCGGGAAAGCAGCTCCTTGATCCTTATTTCCTCCGGTCCGATTCCCTCGAGGGGGGATATGGCACCGTGTAGGACATGGTAAAGGCCTTGGTATTCCTTGGTTTTTTCCATGGCCACCACATCCCGGGGGTCTTCGGTTACACAAATAACGGAAGCGTCCCGTTCCCCGTCGCTGCAAATGGAGCATACTTCCCGGTCGGTAATATTCGTACAAAATTTACAGTATCGAATGCTTTGCTTGGCTGTCACAATGGCCTCTGAGAGCTTTTTCACTTCTTCCTCCTGCATATCCAGTACATGAAAAGCTAATCGCTGGGCGGTTTTCTTTCCCACCCCCGGCAACTTTGCAAAGGCTTCTATCAGGCTTTCAATCGGTGCTGAATAGTAATTCATGGGCTCACCTGCATCTTCGTATTTTTTCTTCTAAAACATTCCCGGCATATTCATTTTGCCCGAAATCTTTTCCATCTCTTGATTCATCATATCCTCGGCATTTCTTATGGCTTCGTTTACCGCAGCCATGATTAAGTCCTGGAGCATTTCCACATCTTCCGGGTCCACAACATCCTTGTCGATTTCCATGCCCAGGATTTCCTTTTTCCCGTTGATGGTAACCTTAACGGCGCCTCCCCCGGCGGTGGTTTCAATTTCCTTTTTCTCCACTTCCTCCTGTTTTTCCTTCATCTCTTTTTGCATTTTTTGTGCCTGCTTCATCATATTTCCCATGTTCGGCATGCCGCCGCCCTTAAATCCTTTTTTTCCCATGTTTCTTCCTCCTTTGGTATTCACTCAATTTTTTATATTATACCACATTCATTTTTTCTAATCATCCCTAAATTCAATTAGGCTTTTGGGCAGGATTTCCACAAGCTTTTGTTCTGCTTCCTCCCCGGATTTTTCCGGAAGTCCTTCCCCCTTCATCACCAACTTTAAATCCACAGTTTCTCCGGTGATTCGATGAATCACATCGGCGATTTGGGTTTTCTTTTCTTTTTTATCCAGGGCCTCCCGGTGAAAGCCAAAACCCTTTTCAAAGCCGAGAATAAGTGCGCCGTCGTCGGTCCCCATAATCTCGCCTTCTTTTAGCAGGGCTTCCAGTTGGGCCTTTTTTTCTTTTTTCAGGGTTTGAAGAATGTCCTGCCAGTGGTTTTCGATTTTCCCCCGGTCCACAAAGAGATTCTCCTTGGAAGCTTTCTTTGGGGGCTCTTTCTTTACCGGTTTCTCTTTGGCTGGTCCTGTAGTGGGACCCTTGGGGTCTTCTCTTCTCTCGGGGAGGCTCCCCGATCCCGAAGGGCCGCTTTTTTCTCCGCCCCCTTCTTTTAGCATCCCTTCCAGTCGTTGGATACGCTTGGCCAGCGTGGCAATTTCCGGCTGGGCCTTTTCTTTGCCAGCGGTGCCCGGGGAAGGTTCCTGACAGGTTCGAACCAGAAAAACCTCCAGCAAAATCCGGGGTTGACCGGTCCACTTCATTTTTCCTTCCAATTCCGATAAGCGCTCCAAATTCTGAACGATCCAGTCATTGGAAAGCTGTTGACTTTGATCTTTCAGCCGCTGAAGAAAATCCTTGGGCATTGTGGAAAACTGCTCCAGCTCCACTCCCACCTTGGCCATCAATAGTTTTCGTAGATATTGAATCAAATCCTTGGTGAAATGGGCCACATCCTTTCCCGCTTGCCCGCCGATTTCCAGGATTTTAAGAACCTGTTCCAACTCACGGTTTCGAAGGGCTTCCACGGTTTCATACAATTGTTCCTCGGGAACGATGCCCAGGGTGTCGATAACTCCCGGGGTACTGAGCCGCTTTTCTTCCCAATGTACGCTCTGCTCCAGAATGCTGAGGGCATCCCGCAGGGCTCCTTCTGCACTGACCGCAATGATTCGAAGGGCTTCTTGGTCAAATTCGATTTCCATGGCCCCTAGAATAAACTCCAATCGCCTTGTGATGTTTTCAACGGTCACCGGTTTAAAGTCGTACCGCTGGCATCGGGACAAAATCGTGGGAGGAATTTTCCGGGGCTCCGTTGTGGCCAAAATAAAAATCACATGGGCCGGCGGTTCCTCCAGGGTTTTAAGCAATGCATTAAAGGCTCCTTGGGAGAGCATATGCACCTCATCGATGATATATACTTTGTACTTTCCCTTGGAAGGGTGGTACTTTACATTTTCCCTGATTTCCCGGATGTTCTCTACGCCGTTGTTGGATGCCGCATCAATTTCCATCACATCCATAATCTGTTCCTCGGTGATACCGATACAGGTTTCGCATTGATTACAGGGGTTGCTTTCCCTGGGGGCCTCACAGTTTACCGCCTTGGCGAAAACCTTCGCCGTTGAGGTTTTCCCTGTGCCCCGGGTTCCGGTAAACAGATAGGCGTGGGCAATCTGTCCGCTTCGAATTTGATTTTTCAACGTGGTTATGATGGGTTCCTGACCAATAAGGTCTTCAAATATTTCCGGTCGCCATTTTCGATATAGGGCTTTATGGGCCATTTTTTCACCTTCATTCCTTGTATTCTTTTGGTGGTTTTTATACCTTCGAGAAGTTAAGCTTGGGTCGTGGTTCGGATCCAGCTCTCCTGTGCCAGGGCCGCCGCTAAGGCTTCCTCTTCTTCCCTGGACAACACCTGCTTCGCCTGACCCTTTTCAATGGGTTTTACGTAGGAGGCGGCATAGTCCCTTCCGTATATCCCCGTCAGTACGATTCCCGAGTTGTATGCGTCCAAAAAAGCGGTGGAGTAACTCAGGTCACTGCCCGTATTGTCAAAGGCATTATACCGTTTGGTATATACCTTTTGCAAGCAGTTGGCCGCTCCTTTTTCCAGGCGTTGAAGCTCTTTTTCCTGGAGTTGTAAGGTTTCCTGGGTTTTTTCCACCCGTTGAAGATGGTCCATCAACATTTTCTCCAGGTTCCTTTGATCCGTCCCCTGCAAAAAGTCCTTATAATTTTTAATCATTTTTTTCAATTTCACCGTATTGATCACCCAAAGTAGGATCAACAGTCCCTGAAGCAGGGTGATCACAATCAGGGCCCGGGTCATGGTGCTGTTGGCTTGCAGGTCATTTAATATTCCGTCCATTGTCATTTCCCTTTCTTTGTCCATTCTCTTTGGATCTTTTCCATTACAGTTCCGTACCCATGGACTTGATCGCTTCGATGCCGGCTTTTACATCCTCCAGGGTTGTACTGTATCCGAAACTGAAACGGATTGCCCCCTGTTCCAAGGTGCCCAGGGTTTCATGGGCCAGGGGGGCGCAGTGCAGTCCCGGCCTGACGGCAATGTTGAACACACTGTCTAAAATATAGGCTGCTTCCGAGGAGTCCATTCCCCGAAAATTCAATGCTACCACAGGGGACTGTTTTTTACAATCCTTCGGACCGTAGACTTCAATGAACTCCAACTGATCCACTTCTTCAAGGAAGTAGCGAACCAGGGATTCTTCATGGGCCAATAGGTGCTCCCTTCCTTGTTCCAAGATGTATTCAATCCCCGCCTTTAGCCCTATGATTCCCGGGGTGTTCGGGGTTCCGCTTTCGTATCGGTCCGGCAATACCTCGGGCTGAATCAAATCCTGGGATTTGCTTCCGGTGCCCCCTTCTTTTAAGGGCTTTAAGGAGAGGTTTTCCTTGATATACAAAAAACCGGTGCCTTGGGGGCCCAGCAATCCCTTATGCCCCGGAGCCGCCAGCAAATCAATGTACATTTTTTCCACGTCAATGGGGTACAGTCCCGCGGTTTGGGCCGCATCCACACAGAAGAGAATCCCGCGCTCCCTTGCAATTTTCCCCACTTCCCCTACGGGCATCAGGGTTCCTGTGAGATTTGAGCTATGGGTCATTACAATGAGTTTCGTGTTTTCTTTAATGCTCCGGTCCACCATCTCCAGGGGAAGACTTCCGTCCCTATTGCAGGTAATGATGGTATTTTCCACCCCCTCCTTTTCCATGGCTTTGATGGGGCGAAGCACGGAGTTGTGCTCCATGGAGGTGGTAATCACATGGTCCCCTTTTCTTAGGACCCCTTTTATTGCAAGGTTCAGGGCCTCGGTGCAATTGGCGGTGAAAATCACCTGTTTCGGATCCTTAATCTTAAAAAAACCGGCCACCGTCTCCCGGGCATCAAAAATTTCCCGACTGGCTCGAAGGGCCAGTTGATGTCCCGATCGTCCCGGGTTGGCACTGAAATTTTCCATGGCTCCTAGGACTCCCTCCACCACCGGTTTCGGCTTTGGATAGGAGGTGGCTCCGTGATCAAAGTATCGCATAGTATCCCTCTTTTCTTTTGTTTTAGCAGTCCCTATCGGTTATTCCCCTTCCGGCAGTTGGATCTCTCCCTTAATACAGATTTTCGCTCTTCCTCCGACCCTTACCCGATACCCTTCTTCGGTTCTTCGGATATAGCACGTTATCTCACTGGGACGATCCATGAAGTTGCCCTGTTCAAAGGAAAAGCCCGCCTCTTGATCATCGGGTACCTTTGCCAAACCATTTTCCACTAAATAATAACCTAAGGCGCCGTTGGCGGTTCCCGTAGCCGCTTCCTCGGAAATGCCCACCAGGGGGGCAAAATTTCTGCAATGGGCGGTGCTGTTTTTCAAGGTCTCCAGGGTAAATCCATGGATCCCCACAATCCCTAAAGCCCGACTGTATGCCCTTAGCTTTTCTTCATCGATGGTGATCTTTTCTAAACTCTCCAGGCTTTTAACGGGAACGATCAAATCCTTGAGACCGGTGCTGGCGATCCTCGGCTGAAGATGGCCTGTGAAGCCTTCGCGCCCTATGATTCCGATGTCCTTTGGATCAATTCCCATGATTTCACTTAATTCCTCGGGATCAATGGCTTCCCCTAAGAGCTCAGGATCCCCTTGCTCCATAATCACCTCGATGTCCCCGGAAGAATTGATGATTTCAACAGCCAACTCCCCTTTTTTGGTTTTTTGTTTCACGTGAAACCCTTGGCTCTTTTCCCCCAGATAACCTTCCGTGGCTAAAACATAAAAGGCGGCGATGGTGGCATGTCCGCAGAGATCCACTTCGGTCAGAGGAGTGAAAAAGCGGGTGGCAAAGGTTTCGGGATTGCTTGGATCTTTTTTGACAAACACGGTTTCCGATAAGTTCAGTTCCCGGGCGACCTTTTGCATGATCTCTTCCTTCGGAAATTCTTCGGTGATCACCACTCCCGCCGGATTTCCCCCGAATATTTCCGTGGTAAAGGCGTCTACGTAGTAGATTTTTTCCCACATAATTCTGCTCCCTCCTTTGATCCATCCCTGTTCCCAAGGATAAAACCCACTTCCCCAGGGATCACCGGCAGCTTTTTCGGTGAAGACCCGGAGGCTACTGGGTTTTTAATAACTCCAGGATCCGTTCTAAGTCCTGGGGACTGTAGTATTCAATCTCCAGCTTCCCTTTTTTCTTTCCGGTTACGATGTTGACTTTGGTACCAAAATATCCCTTCAGTTCCTCTTCGATGTGGGTGATTTCCGCATCCTTTTCTTTCTTTCTTCCTTTGACCTTCTTTTTTCCTTCCCCCTGCATGTATTTTTCTATTTGCCGCACGGTCAGCCCTTCTCTTTCAATTCTCCGGGCCCATTCCAGTTGTTTGTCTTCGTCTTTTAAGGCCAGCAAGGCCCGGGCGTGGCCTGCGGAAATGATATGATCCTTTAGCATCTGTTGTACTTCCGGGGCAAGGTTCAACAGTCGCAAAACATTGGTGATATAGGAACGGCTTTTTCCCAAGGCTTCCCCCAGTTCATTGGCACTCACCCCGTGCTGTTCCATTAAGTACTGATAGGCTTTGCCTTCCTCAATGCCGTTGAGGTCTTCCCGCTGAAGATTCTCCACCAGAGCCGCCTCCAACAGTTCCTGATCGGTAAAATTTTTCACCAAGGCGGGAATGCTTTTCATTTTAAGATGCTTACAGGCCCGCCAACGGCGCTCCCCGGCAATGATTACGTAGGTATCTTTTTCTTTCCCGTCCTTCGATAACAGGATCGGCTGCAGAATCCCCCGTTTTTTTATGGATGCGGCCAATTCCTCCAGGCTTTCCCGGGAAAAATCCTTCCTCGGTTGATGGGGATTGGGTCGGATTTTTTCCATCTTGATTTCCTCCGTTCCCTTTAATCCCTCCTCCTCTTTTTCCAGCAAAGCGGATTTAGGAATCAACGCATCCAGTCCCTTACCCAAAGCTCGTTTTTTCCTTTTCTCTGCCATCAGATCACATCCTCTTCAAGATCTAAAAACTCTTCTGCCAAATTCCGATAGGCCTCCGCCCCTTTGGATTTGCTGTCATAGTAAATCACCGGCATTCCATAACTGGGAGCTTCCGCCAAACGGATATTCCGGGGAATGATACTGGTGTATACTTTTCCCCGGAAGTACTTTTTCACCTCTTCCACCACCTGAATGCCAAGATTGGTTCTGCCGTCGAACATGCTCAGTACCACCCCTTGAATCTCCAGGTCGGGATTTAGGTTTTGTTGTACAAGCTCTAAGGTGTTCATCAATTGGCTGGTTCCTTCCAAGGCATAATACTCACATTGTATGGGGATCAAAACGCTGTGCGCCGCCGACA
>CAZTIJ010000032.1:0-15490 GCA_964613365.1 uncultured Clostridiaceae bacterium
CTGGGGCGGCGACGTGCTCGCCGTGGAAGTATCGGCCACGGACGGTACGGGCATCGACGCTCTGTTGGAAAACATCCTGCTGGTCGCCGAGATGGAAGAGCTTAAGGCCAATCCCAACCGGAAAGCCCTGGGGATTGTCATTGAAGCCAACTTAGACAAAGGACGGGGAGCCGTGGCCACCGTATTGGTGAAAAACGGAACCCTGAACGTCGGAGACAACGTAGTGGTGGGACTGGCCTCGGGGAAAGTACGGGCCATGGTGAACGATATAGGAAAACGGCTGAAAAAAGCGGGTCCCGCCACGGCTGTGGAAATCACCGGACTCTCGGAAGTGCCCAAGGCGGGAGACAAGCTGATTGTGGTGGACGACGAGAAAATGGCCCGAAGCATTGCCGCCAAGCGACAAAGCAAGGTCAAGGAAGAAAAAGTGAAATCCGACAAACGGGTATCCTTAGAAGATCTGTACGACCGAATGAAGGAAGGGGAGCTTAAGGAGCTGAACATCATCGTCAAGGCCGATGTCCAGGGTTCCGTGGAAGCGGTGCGTCAATCCCTAAGCAAACTGACCAATGAAGAAGTGGTCATTAAGCCGATCCACGGCGGCGTGGGAGCCATTACGGAAACCGACGTCATGCTGGCCTCCGCTTCCAATGCCATTATCATCGGCTTTAACGTACGGCCCACTTCCTCGGCCACGGCCATTGCGAAAAAAGAGGAAGTGGATATGAGAACCTACCGAATCATCTATCAGGCCATCGAAGACATTGAAAATGCCATGGAAGGTCTCTTAGATCCCGAGTTCAAAGAAGTGGAACTGGGCAAAGTGGAAGTACGGGCCACCTTCAAGGTCCCCAATGCCGGGGTCATTGCCGGTTGTTACGTACAGGAAGGGAAAATCACCCGAAATGCCAAAGTGCGCCTGGTCCGTGACGGCATCGTGGTTCATGAGGGAGAAATTGATTCCCTGAAACGATTCAAGGACGACGCCAAGGAAGTGGTCAAAGGCTTTGAATGCGGTGTGGGCATCGAGAACTTCAACGACGTCAAGGAAGGGGACATCATCGAAGCCTACGAGATCCAGGAAGTGGAACGAAAGCTGAAGAAGTAACGGAAAAGCCGAAACAGAGAGGAAGATGATCATGGCTTATTCAAGAGAACAACGACTCAGTGAAGAGATCAAAAAAATTACCAGCAAAGTGATCCGGGACGAACTACGGGATCCTAGAATCGCTCCCATCACCTCGGTAACCGAAGTGGACGTTACGGGGGATCTTCGATATGCCACGCTGTTTATCAGCGTACTGGGCACCGAAGAGGATAAAAAAGGTACCATTGAAGCCTTAAACCAAGCCAAGGGCCTTCTTCGAAAGGAAGTGGGAAAGAAGATCAGCTCCCACTTTACCCCGGAGATCCTGATTAAACGGGACGAGTCCATTGAGCAGGGCGTCAAGATGCATGAAAAGATCAATCGGATACGGAAGCAGGAAGAGGAACGGAACGCCACGGATGCTCCCCGGGAGGACGAATCTTCGGGAGACGGCGATGAATACTAAGGTGCACCAAGAGATAAGGGAAGCCGTAAAACAGGCAAAGACCGTGGCCCTGATTTCCCATAAAAGCCCGGACGGGGACAGCCTCGGCTCCGTGGCCGGCCTGGGTCAGGCCCTCCTTGGGGCGGGAAAAAAGGTGACGATGTTCATCAATGATAAAATTCCCGAGAAATACGGTTTTTTACAGGAGGAAAACCCCTTTTGTCTGTATAAAAAAGGCATGGGGAAAAACATGGATCTGGTCATTGTCCTGGACTGCGGACAGGCCTCCCGGCTGGACTACAGCCAGGAGATTTTAGCCGAGGCGGGGACCGTGATCAACATCGATCACCATATGAAAAACCCGGATTTCGGGGATATCAACTGGGTGGATACCAGGATCTCCTCCACCTGTGAGATGGTACTAAAACTCATCAATGAACTGGAACTTCCCCTGAACTACCCGGGAGCCACCGCCCTTTACACAGGGATTGTAACGGACACCGGCAGTTTTATGTACGACAACACCGCCCCCGAAACCCTAAGGGCCTGCGCCGATTTGTTGGAGGCGGGGGTGGACAAGGACCGGATTTACCGGGAGGTCTACCAAAGCCGAAACCTGCAGGAAGTCAAACTCCTGGGAGAGGTGTTAAAGGATCTGCGACCGCTTTGCGACGGTCGGGTGACCATGACCAGCTTAAGCCAGAAGACCTTGGGGGCCTATGGCCTGGACATTCAAAATCTTGATGAACTCATTGATTTTACCCGGGACATCGCCGGGGTGGAAATCTCCGTGGTTCTAAAGGAGATGGAAAACGGCGGTACCAAAATCGGTTTTCGCTCCAAGGGAACCTACCGGGTGGACCGCCTGGCCCGGTCCTTCGGCGGCGGAGGTCATGAAATGGCCGCCGGAGCCACGGTGAAAACCGATTTGGAGGAAACCGAAGGGCTGCTGAAAAAAGCCCTGGAAGAATTACTGACCTAAAGGGAGGAAAATCCGATGGACGGCATACTGAATATCATCAAACCCACGGGGATGACCTCCCATGATGTGGTATATAAAGTTCGTAAAAAACTGGGGATCAAAAAAGTGGGCCATACGGGCACCCTGGACCCCAACGCTTCGGGAGTGCTGCCGATTTGCGTGGGTCAGGGAACGAAAATTTCCCAGTTCCTTTTGGAAAAGGAAAAGGCTTACCGCACCACCTGTCGCTTGGGAGTGGTTACCGATACCCAGGATTTGGACGGGAAGGTGCTCGAAGAGCAGCCGGTAAGGGTCCGTCGAAAAGAGGTCCAAGAGGCTCTTTCCCGGTTTACACCGGCCTATGACCAGCTGCCGCCCATGTACTCCGCCTTGAAGGTGGGGGGCAAAAAACTCTATGAATACGCCCGGGAAGGGATTGAGGTTCCTCGGGAAAAGCGGCGGGTGGAGCTGAAAAAGCTGGAACTCCTGGATTTTGGGGAGAAAGAATTCTCCCTGGACGTGGTCTGCTCCAAGGGGACCTATATTCGCACCCTGTGTCATGACATCGGCCAGGCCCTGGGAACCGGCGGGGCCATGGCGGCTCTGGAAAGAAGGGTTTCCGGCCCCTTTACCCTGGAACAGGGGATGGAACTGGAGGCTTTTTTAGGGATGGAAAAAGAGGCCATCGCCGACCGGCTGTTTCCCGTGGATTATCCCCTAAGCCATTACCCGAAGTTTTTTGTGCCGAAGGACCAGGAAAAGTTGGCCTTAAACGGCAACAAAATTCGGCTGGACCCCAAAAACCTTCCCTCCACCGGAGAAAAGGCTGAAAAACCCTATTACCGTATATACCTGGAAGAGCGCTTCATCGGCATCGGAGCGGTCATTGAGGAACAGGGCCGCTTAAAGATGAAGTTTGTGAAAGTGATACTCTAAAAGGATAGAAAATGAGGGATCCCTATGAATATATTAAAACTGGATAAATCCTACCGGTCCCGGGAATATCGGGGCCTGGCCCTGGGAAACTTCGACGGGGTTCACTTAGGCCATCAACAGCTGCTACAGGCCGTGGTCAAGGAGTCAGAGGAGCGGGACCTCAGTCCCGGGGTCTATACCTTTTTGAACCATCCCCGCAAGCACCAGGGGGAGACCACCCTAAAGGAGATCACGAGCCTACAGCAAAAGGCGGAGCTCTTTGCCCGCCAGGGGATTAAGGAGTTGATCCTCAGCCCTTTCAATGACGAGATCAAAAATATGGAGCCGGAGGTATTCATCACCGACGTGCTGGTAAAGCAGTTGAAAAGCAAATTGATTGTGGTGGGCTTTGACTACCGCTTCGGGAAAAAAGCCCGGGGAAATCCCGAGATGCTGAAAACCTTGGGAGCCCTCCACGGTTTTGAGGTATGTACCATTCATCCATTCAACTTTCAGCAGGAGAAAATCAGCAGTTCGAAAATCCGGACGTTGATCGAAAAGGGGAAAGTGGAGGAAATGAAAAGATACCTGGGACGGTATTACTCCATTCGCGGTCCGGTGATCCGAGGAAAGGGCCTGGGCACCACTTTGGGTTTTCCCACGGCCAATATAAAAATCGACAGCAATCAGATCCTTCCCAAAAGCGGGGTGTACGCCACTTATTCCAAAGTGGATGAAAAAATGTATCCCAGCGTCACCTCCGTGGGTCATCAGCCGAAATTCAACGACCGGTCCGCCGAGGTGGAGTCCTTCTTTCTGGACTACGAAGGAAATCTTTATTCCCGAACCGTGGAGACCATTTTTGTGAAGTATCTTCGGGGACAGATTCCCTTTGACACCCCCGAGGCCCTTCGCCGACAGATTGAAAAAGATGCAAAAGAGGCAAAACAAGATTTACATTCCAGGAACCATATGATAAACTATTAAATGAAGTAATGCAACCCGTTCTCGGTAGCTCGACAACTCCGGCGACTACTTAGATTGGGGGGTAAAAAATTAGGAGGTATAAAAAACATGAACAAAGATCAAAAGAACAGCATTATCGACAATTATAAGGTACACGAAAGCGATACCGGTTCTTCCGAGGTGCAAATCGCCCTATTGACGGAAAGAATCAATCACTTAAACGAGCACCTGAAAACCCATAAAAAAGACCACCACTCAAGAAGAGGTCTTTTGAAAATGGTAGGTAAGCGAAGAAATCTTCTTAACTACCTACGAAACCAGGATATTGAAAAATACCGGGATATCATCAAAAAACTGAACCTAAGAAAATAATAAAAGAGCGGGTAACCACCCGCTCTATTATTGAATATAGCAAAGTTTTTACGGAAAAGCCCCGGATTGGTCGGCCAAAGTGGATTTTAGCAACCAAAGGGCTTAAAAAAATAGAATATTCGTGATATAATCAATACTGGAGTATAGAAAACGTGGTAAGAAGAGCACAAGAGCAGCAAGAAGAGAGCAAAGAAGAAACAAAGAAGAGAAGAAGAGAAGAAGAGAGGAGCACGATCATCCTATGAAAATTTTTGAAATGGAACTTGGAGGGAAACCCCTCGTCATTGAAACCGGAAGAATCGCCCAGCTGGCCAACGGATCCTGTCTGGTAAAGTACGGAGACACCTCCGTACTGGTAACCGCCACGGCTTCCAAGGAGCCCCGGGAGGGAATGGACTTTTTCCCCCTGAGCGTGGACTATGAAGAACGGCTTTATTCCGTGGGAAAAATCCCCGGAGGATTTATCAAGCGAGAGGGAAGACCTACGGAAAATGCGATTTTAACCTGTCGTTTAATCGACCGGCCCATCCGTCCCCTATTCCCCGACGGTTTTAGAAACAGTGTCCAGGTGGTGGCCACGGTAATGTCCGTGGACCAGGAATGCTCACCGGAGATTGCAGCCATGATCGGTACCTCCGTGGCCCTGTCCATTTCCGACATTCCCTTCGACGGCCCCATCGGCGGCGTAACCCTGGGTATGATCGACGGAGAATACGTGGTCAACCCCAGCGAAGAACAATTAGAGGAAAGCCTGATCGACCTTACGGTGGCGGGAACGGAAGATGCGGTACTGATGCTGGAGGCCGGCGCCAAAGAAGCCTCGGAGGATACGGTACTGGACGCAATTTTATATGCCCATGAAGAGATCAAGAGAATCGTCACCTTTGTCAACGGCATCGTAGAGCAGGTAGGCAAAGAGAAGATGGAAGTGAAGATTCCGAAAATCGACGGTGAGCTTCGCCGTGCCGTGGAGGACTTCGGTGGAGATAAGATTAAAAATGCCATCAAAACCTTCGATAAGCAGGAACGAATGGACAAAATCGCCGAGGCCAAGGAAGAAATCATCGCCCATTTCCAAGAGACCCATCCCGACCACGAGGATGCAAAGCAGCTTAAAAAAGACGTCTCCTCGGTGTTAAAAGAGATTGAAAAACATCATCTTCGACAGATGATCGTTCATGAGAACACCCGGCCCGACGACCGGAAAACCGATGAAATCCGACCCATCAGCTGCGATGTGGCAGTGCTTCCCAAAACCCACGGTTCCGGCCTGTTTACCCGGGGACAGACCCAGGTGCTGACCGCGGCCACCTTAGGCGCCGTAGGAGAAGTACAGATCATCGACGGACTGGGACTGGAAGAATCCCGACGATACATGCACCATTACAATTTCCCTCCCTACAGTGTGGGGGAGACCGGCTTTATGCGAGGACCGGGACGACGGGAAATCGGCCACGGGGCCCTGGCCAGCCGTGCCTTAGAGCCCATGATTCCCACCAAGGAGGAGTTCCCCTATACCCTTCGACTGGTATCCGAGGTGGTGGCCTCCAACGGATCCACTTCCCAGGCCAGTGTGTGCGGAAGCACCCTGTCCCTACTGGACGCCGGTGTGCCCCTGAAGAAGATGGTGGCCGGTATTGCCATGGGTCTGATGCGGGAGGATGATACCGTAGCCGTACTTTCCGATATTCAGGGAATGGAAGACTTCCTTGGGGATATGGACTTTAAAGTGGCGGGAACCGACGACGGCATCACCGCCATTCAAATGGATATGAAAATTGCGGGCATCAGCAAGGAGATCATGAAGGAAGCCTTAGAGCAGGCCAGAATCGGACGGCTTCATATTTTAGGGGAAATGCGAAAGGTAATTTCCGAGCCCCGACCGGAACTGTCTCCCTATGCGCCTAGAATTCTTCAGATGAAAATCCATCCCGATAAAATCCGGGAGGTCATCGGAGCCGGCGGTAAGGTCATCAACAAGATTATTGATGACACCGGAGTGAAGATCGATATCGAAGACGACGGAAGTATTTTCATCGCCGCTGAGGACGGAGAATCCGGTAAGGAAGCCATGAGCATCATTGAAAACATCATCAAGGATCCGGAAATCGGAGAGACCTACCAGGGTAAAGTCGTAAAGATCACCAATTTCGGCGCCTTTATGGAAATTCTTCCCGGCAAGGAAGGACTGCTCCACGTATCCAACATTGCCCATGAACGGGTGAATAAAGTGGAGGATGTGTTAAAGGAAGGCCAGGAAATGGAAGTGAAGGTCATTGACATCGATAAAGGCGGAAAAGTAAGCCTTTCAAGAAAAGCCCTTTTGAAAAAGGACGATAAGAAAAAGGGATAAGGAATATTCAGCGACACAATTCAACACACAAGGATAAAGCATAAACCCTATGGTTTATGCTTTATTCGCGTACATAACAACGGATGAGGATGGGGTGAAGAAAATGGCGGCCAAGAAGAAAAAACGGCGGACAGCGTCAAAGGACAGTTATCAAAATGAAGTACGGGGGATCGCATTTATTGCGGCGGGATTTCTCCTGCTGGTGGCAATCATGGATTTGGGGGGAGGAGCCGTTGGAAACGGAATCAATTATTTCTTCCGGGGTCTGTTGGGAGGAAGTGCCCAAATCCTTCCCTTTATCTTCATTGCCCTGGGGCTGATCTCCATCGGCAAAGAAGAGGTGCTGAAGGAGAAGCGGAACCTCGGGTTTTTCGCCCTGATTGCGGGGGCAATGCTGATTTTCGCCTCCCTGGCCGAGGGCCCTCTGCTGACGGAGTATCATCAGCAGTATCCCGACCACGGCATGTTGAATCGATTGGCCAATTATTTTGTGCTGGGAGCCCGGGGAGAGGGCAGCGGATTATTGGGCATGGGGACCAGTTATTTTCTGGTCAGCCTGCTGGGAATCTGGGGCACCTTCATTGTCACCCTCAGCGCCGTGCTCATCGGCTTTATTCTCTATACCAAAATATCCATCTATGAAAATTTGAATAAATGGTTTCGGGGGATGGGTCAATTTTTCCGGGAGCAGTGGAAAGCCCATAAAGCCCGGTCCAAAAATCGAAGGCTAGTGAAGGAAGAGAAAAAGCGACGGGCCCAAGCCCTGAAGGCCCAGGGGAAAAAAACCGAGGAGGACAACCCTTCGAAAGATTCCCGTTCCCCCGAGGCCCAGGGGGCCTCGGAAGGAAAAGCGTCCCGGGAGGGTTCTCGGGAACGACCGCTTCCCGTATTCAGACATGCGGGGGAGGGAATGGAAGAGGAAAAAACCGGGGAAAACCACGGCCCCGGGGAGGACCGGGTACAAAAGGGACTTCCCCCGGAAGCCTTCAGCCCCGAGTACTATCAGCCCCGGAACAATGGGAAAGAAGAGGGCTCGGAGGGCTACGGCAACGCCTCCGACGGCCCCCTGCCGGGACAGCTTTCCATGGATCCCAAAACCGGGGAAACCCCTGGGGAGAGTCCCGGGATGGAGGATTTTCAGAACATCGACCTGACCTCGGAGACAAAACCCTATCAGTTTCCGGGAACGGAGCTGTTGATCCGCCGAGGCAAACCCGAAGGAACCTCCGACCGGCAATACATGCATAAAAAAGCCAAGGTGTTGGAAGACACCCTAAAGAACTTCGGCGTCAGCGCCAAGGTGGTACAGTTCAGCAAAGGCCCCTCCATCACCCGTTACGAACTCCAGCCGGAAACCGGGGTGAAGGTATCGAAGGTGGTGAACCTGAGCGATGATATCGCTCTGAATATGGCGGCCTCCGCCATTCGAATCGAGGCTCCCATTCCCGGGAAAGCCGCCATCGGCATTGAGATTCCCAATGAGGAAACCACCATGGTGGACCTGCGGGAGCTCCTGGAATCCCCGGACTTCCGGGAGGGCAAGGAGAAAATACCCTTTGCCCTGGGGAAAAACGTGTCCGGGGCGCCCGTCATGGGAGACATCTCCAAGATGCCCCATCTGCTCATCGCCGGGGCCACGGGGTCGGGAAAAAGTGTTTGCATTAACACCCTGATCCTAAGCATCCTCTACGGAGCGAAGCCCGAGGAGGTAAAGCTGATTTTGGTGGATCCCAAGGTGGTGGAGCTGAATCAGTACAACGGCATTCCCCATCTGTTAATCCCCGTGGTCACCGACCCGAAAAAGGCCACCAACGCCCTGAACTGGGCCGTGGATGAAATGACCGAGCGCTATGAGCAGTTTGCGGAGAACGGAGTGAAGGATATCGGGGGCTACAACGAGAAATTCCCCGAAGAAAAACTGCCCTACATCGTGATCATCATCGACGAGCTGGCGGACTTAATGCTGGTGGCTCCGGGAGAGGTGGAGGATAAAATCTGCCGTATCGCCCAGATGGCCCGGGCCGCAGGGATTCACCTGATCATCGCCACCCAGCGTCCTTCGGTGAACGTAATCACCGGAGTGATCAAGGCCAACATTCCTTCAAGAATCGCCTTTTCCGTCGCCTCCCAGGTGGATTCCAGAACCATTATCGACACCGGCGGCGCGGAAAAACTTCTGGGCAAAGGGGATATGCTCTTTCAGCCCATCGGCGCCAATAAGCCCCAACGGCTCCAGGGTTCCTTTGTGGAGGAAAAGGAAGTGGAAAAGGTGGTTTCCTTTTTAAAGGGAAAAACCGATGAGGAACCGGAGTACCAGCTCTCGTTGCTCGAGGAAATCGAAGTGGAGGAAAAACCCAAGGAGGAACCGGAGGATACCCTCTACGGCGATGCCCGGGACTTGGTGGTTGAGCGGGGCCAGGCCTCGGTATCCATGCTTCAGCGAAAGTTTAAAATCGGCTATAACCGGGCGGCAAGACTGATCGACGCCCTGGAGGACGGGGGCGTGGTGGGACCCCATGAAGGTTCCAAACCCCGGCGGGTGTTGATTTTTAAAGAGGAGGAAGGCCATAGGGAAGAGGCCCCTCCAAAGACGCCGCCGGAGGCTCCCGCAGCCCCGGAGGATTCCCCGGAGAAGGACCGGGACCTGGAGGAAAAGAAGGAAGAATAATTTTATTCTTTTTATCACAAATAGATTAAAATATGATAAACTGAGTTTTAGTTGGAAAACCGAGAAAAAGATATCGGGAAGCAAGGGAAGGAAAGGAAGTAGATGAAATGGCTTTAAAGGTTTATATAGAGTCCCTGGGTTGTTCGAAGAACTTAATTGATTCGGAACTGATGCTGGGAATCCTGAAAAAAAACGGATACGAAATCACCACGGATCAAGAACAGGCCCATGCCATTGTGGTAAACACCTGCGGTTTTATTGAAGCCGCCAAGGAGGAATCCATCAATGAGATTTTGAAGATGGGGGCCTTGAAAAAAAATCGGCTGAAAACCCTGATTGTGGCCGGATGTCTGGGAGAGCGCTACGCCAAGGATTTACTGGAGGAGCTTCCCGAGGTCAATGCCATTGTGGGCACCGGGGATTACGAACGGATTGTGGAGGTCATGAACGAGACCCTGGAGGGAAAGCGGTTGTACTACGTAGGCAACGTGGACAGGACCTTCGATGAGGAACATAAGCGGGTGCTGACCACCCCTCAGCACACCGCCTATTTAAAAATCTCCGACGGTTGTGACAACCTGTGCACCTACTGCATCATCCCAAAACTGAGGGGAAAATACCGCAGTCGGAAAATGGAGGACATCCTGAGGGAAGCCAAGGATTTGGTGGATCAGGGGGTAAAGGAAGTGATTCTGATCGCCCAGGACACCACCCGCTACGGGATTGATTTATACGGCGAATTCCGTCTGCCGAAACTCTTGGACGAACTGCAAAAGATCGAAGGGATGCAATGGATTCGAATGCTTTATTCCTATCCCGAGATGATCACCGAAGAATTGATCGAAAGCATGAAAAACAATTCCAAGGTATGTCGGTACCTGGATATCCCCATCCAGCATGCCAGCGATCCGGTACTGAAACGGATGAACCGCCGAACCGATCATCAGCAGTTAAGAGACCTGATTGAAAATCTGCGGCGGGAAATTCCCGACATTGTACTGAGAACCTCGTTGATCGTGGGCTTTCCCGGAGAGACCGAGGAGGATTTTCAGATACTGAAGGAGTTTGTCAAAACCCAGCGCTTCGATCGCCTGGGGGCCTTTACCTACTCCATGGAAGAGGATACCCCCGCCTATCACTTGCCCGATCATCTCAGCGAAGGGGTAAAGGAGCAGCGGAAAAAAGAAATTATGGAACTGCAGCAGAGTATTTCCCTGGAAAAGAACCGGGCCAAGGTGGGAAGGGTTATGTCGGTGTTGATTGAAGAGACCCTGGAGCCGGGAGAATACCTGGGAAGAAGCGAAGGAGACGCCCCGGAAATTGACGGCGGCGTATATGTAACCAGTGCCTCCCCCCTAAAGCCGGGAGACATGGTAACGGTGAAGGTTACCGGGGCAATGGAATATGATTTGATGGGAGAGAGCGTCGATGAAAATGAACTTAGCCAATAAACTGACAATACTGCGAATATTTATGGTCCCGGTTTTCATGGTGTTTTTGCTCCATCAGATTCCCGCCGGGAATTATATCGCCGCCGCGGTCTTTATCCTTGCGGCCATCACCGACTCCCTGGACGGCTACATCGCCAGGAGCCGAAACCAGATTACCAACTTCGGTAAGTTTATGGATCCCCTGGCGGATAAACTGCTGGTTTCCGCCGCCTTGATATCCCTGGCCTCCATGGGGGAGATCTCCGCCTGGGTGGTGGTGATCATCATTGCCCGGGAGTTTACCATCAGTGTTCTTCGGGCCGTGGCCGCCGCCGAGGGCCATGTGATCGCCGCCAGCGTATGGGGAAAGGTGAAGACCATTTCCCAGATAGTGGCCATCGCCATGATTCTGTTGGATAATTTCCCTTTCCGGTTAATCAACGTGCCCATGGACACCATTATTCTCTGGCTGGCCGTGGTCTTCACCGTGATTTCTGGAGTGGATTACATCCGTAAGAATAAAAAAATCCTGGAAAGCTAAAAAACCTTTGATTTTTCCGTCGAACTACCGTATAATGAAGTTAGAACATTCGTTCGAGAAAAAACAGATGAAAGGGTGTGACCAGTTTAACTGGAATTATGGAAAAGAAAAAAGCATTAGACATGGCCATCGGCCAAATTGAAAAGCAGTTCGGTAAAGGCTCCATCATGCAACTGGGAGGAGACGCTAAACTAAATATCGACGTGATTCCCACGGGTTCCATCGGTCTGGACGTGGCCCTGGGCGTGGGCGGGGTTCCCCGGGGAAGAATCGTGGAAATCTACGGACCGGAATCCTCGGGTAAGACCACCATTTCCCTACATATTATTGCGGAGGCGCAAAAAAGTGGGGGAACCGCCGCATTTATCGATGCGGAGCACGCCTTGGATCCTACCTATGCCCGGAAGCTGGGGGTTAAGACCGATGAACTGATCGTCTCCCAACCGGACACCGGGGAACAGGCCTTGGAAATCGCCGAAGCCCTGGTTCGAAGCGGCGCCGTAGACGTAATCACCGTAGACTCCGTGGCGGCCCTGGTGCCCAAGGCGGAAATCGAAGGGGAAATGGGGGACTCCCATGTGGGTCTTCAAGCGCGACTGATGTCCCAGGCCCTTCGAAAGCTATCGGGAGCCATCAGCAAGTCCCATACCACGGTGATTTTCATCAATCAGCTTCGGGAAAAGGTCGGGGTGATGTTCGGAAATCCCGAAACCACCTCGGGAGGCCGGGCACTGAAGTTTTATTCCTCGGTGCGAATGGACATTCGAAAAATTGATATCATCAAGCAGGGCAACGACATTCTGGGGAACCGTACCCGGGTGAAGGTTGTAAAAAACAAAGTAGCCCCGCCGTTTCGGAAGGCGGAGTTCGATATTATGTACGGCAAGGGCATCTCCACCGCAGGAGATATTCTGGATTTGGCCAGCGAACTGGACATTGTGGACAAAGCCGGTGCCTGGTACAGTTATGAAGGCACCCGTCTGGGTCAGGGCCGGGAAAATTCCAAAACCTATCTGGAAGAAAATCCCCAGGTCCTTCAGGAACTGGAGCGAAAAATCCGAATCCACCATCAGCTGATCGAGGACGACAGCGCCCCCGAAGAAGCCGGCACAAAGGCCGATGCTGCCGAGGGAGGATCGGAAAAGACGCCGAAAACCGAAAAAACCGCGAAAAAAGGAAAGAAGACGGAATAAAAAAAGCCCCGGAGACATTTTCTCCGGGGCTTTTCCTATTCCTTCCACGGCTTCACAATGATTCCTTGACACACTTTGGAAAACAGGATAAAATGAAAAGGTGTACTGATGTAATGATTCTGGAATATGCGTTAAGGGATTGAAAAAAATTTAATAAAGGAGGTGTCCAATATCGAACCAACAATGATACTATGGCTAATCGTAGCTGCAATTGTAGGATGCCTTGCTGGATATTTTATTCGTAAAAATATTGCAGAGGGAAAAATAAATAATGCAGAAAAATTAGCTGAAAAAATTGAAAACGAAGCGATAAAAGACGGGGAAACCCAGAAAAAAGAAATGCTGTTGGAAGCAAAGGAAGAGGTTCATCGACTGAGAAACGATTTCGAAAGAGAGAGTCGGGAACGAAGAAACGAACAGCAAAAGATTGAAAAACGATTGCTTCAAAAAGAAGAAAGTTTAGATCGAAAATCAGAGGGCATAGAAGCCAAAGAAAACCGTTATAACAAGAAATTGAAGGAACTTGAGGACAAGGAAGGGAAAATCCAAGGGCTGATCGAAGAACAAAAGACCAAGCTCGAGGAAGTTTCCGGTCTTACCCAGGAGGAAGCCAAAAGCATTTTGATGAACGACGTGGAAAAGGAAGCCAAGCATGAAGCGGCTATGATGGTTAAGGAAATCGAAAGTCAGGCGAAGGAAGACGCGGACAAGAAGGCCCGGGAAATCATTGCCTACTCCATTCAAAAATGCGCGGCGGACCACGTAGCGGAAACCACGGTAACCGTGGTGGAACTACCCAACGACGAGATGAAAGGTCGGATTATCGGTCGGGAAGGTCGAAACATTCGAACATTAGAAACCCTAACCGGCATCGATCTGATCATTGATGATACCCCTGAAGCCGTAATTTTATCAGGGTTTGACCCCATTCGAAGAGAAGTGGCGCGAATCGCCTTGGAACGACTGATTGTGGACGGAAGAATCCATCCCGCAAGAATCGAAGAAATGGTGGAAAAAGCGAAAAAAGATGTGGAGGAAATCATCAAGGAAACCGGAGAACAGGCAACCTTCGACACCGGGGTGTACGGACTGCATCCTGAGTTGATGCGCCTGCTGGGACGACTGAAGTACCGAACCAGTTACGGACAAAACGTATTGAAACATGCCATTGAGGTATCCCACTTAGCGGGAATTATGGCTACGGAACTGGGACAGGATCCCAAGGTGGCCAAGCGAGCGGGACTGCTGCATGATATCGGAAAGGCCGTGGACCATGAAGTGGAAGGACCCCACGTGGAAATCGGTATGAATCTGCTGAAAAAGTACAAGGAATCCAAAGCCGTGATCCATGCCATGAGTACCCATCATGGGGATTATGAGCCGGAAACCCTGGAAGCCATACTGATCACCGCTGCCGACGCGGTATCCGCCGCCAGACCGGGAGCAAGAAGAGAAACCCTGGAATCTTACATTAAGCGACTGGAAAAGCTGGAGGAAATCGCCAACAAGTACGACGGCGTGGAAAAATCCTTTGCCATTCAAGCGGGCCGGGAGATTCGAATCGTAATCAAACCGGAAAGCTATAACGACGAGCAAATGGTTATGCTGGCCCGGGATATTACGAAGAACGTGGAATCGGAACTGGAATATCCGGGACAGATTAAAGTCAACGTGATTCGGGAAACCCGAGCCATTGAATACGCCAAATAAGCGCTTAGGACGTAGAAACCCCAAAGGGAAAATTCCATAGGAAAACAATGGGAAGGATGGTACACATCCTTCCTTTTTTAATGTTGACAAAACAACTCGGGTATACTATAATGATCTTATTGAATTCCAAGTATTTTAGTCGGAAATATTCTGACGATTTGATAAGGAGGGTGAATATGAAGTTTTCCACGAAGGGCCGGTACGGCCTGAAGGCCATGTTCGACCTGGCCATGAACTACGGCGACGGCCCCATAACCTTGAAAAACATCGCCCAACGCCAGGACATATCAGAACACTATTTGGAACAGCTGATCGCCACACTGCGAAGGGCGAAGCTGGTAAAAAGTGTTCGGGGAGCCCAAGGGGGATATATGCTAAACCATCCTCCCGAGGAAATTACCGTAGGGGCGATTATACGGTCCCTGGAAGGTCCCGTAGGCCCGGCGGACTGTGTCATGGATGCGGATTCCGAGGAATGCCGAAACCAGGAATCCTGTGTAACCCGGCTGGTCTGGGCAAGGATACAGGAAAGCGTAAACGATGTGATCGATACCACAACCCTGGCCCATATGGTAGCGGATCAGGAGAAAATCAACAACAAAAAAAATTACATGTTTTATATATAAAAAAAGGGGTGGAAGAATGAAAAAAAGAGTATACATGGACTATTCAGCAACGGCACCGATGAAAGAGGAAGTCCTGGAGGAAATGATGGATTTTATGAAAACCGAATACGGAAATCCCTCCAGTCTTCACAGCTTCGGAAGGGAAAGCAAGAATGCGGTGGATACCGCCAGGGATCGGATCGCCAAAACCCTTAACGCCAAGTCCCGGGAAATCTATTTCACC
>CAZTIJ010000033.1:0-13367 GCA_964613365.1 uncultured Clostridiaceae bacterium
CGGCAAGTGGGAAAACAGTTCAGATGGTCCATATCCAACTATTATGCCAGCCTCATCGATAACGACAGTAAATATTGTCCCGTTAAAATGATGTCCATTCCCACGGGAGTGGAAATTGAGGACCTGGAAGGGGATTCCGATCCCATGGGAGAGGAGTTTACCAACCCCGCCGGCTCCATCACCAGAAGGTATCCCGACCGACTGATCATCAACGTGACCAACGAATGCGCCATGTACTGCCGCCATTGTCAGCGCCGGCGAAACATCGGCGGCGTGGACCAGCACCAGCCCCGGGAAGTGCTTCAGGAGTCCATCGACTACATTCGGGACAACCCGGAGATTCGGGACGTGTTGATCACCGGAGGGGATCCCCTGACGTTGTCCAACAGCATGCTGGACTGGCTGTTAAAAGAGGTAACCTCCATTGAAACCGTGGACTATGTACGACTGGGAAGCCGAACCTTGGTAACCATGCCCCAACGGGTGGATGATGAGTTTCTGGAAATCGTGGAAAAGTATTCTCCGGTGTTTATCAATACCCATTTTAACCATCCCCAGGAGATCACCCCCGAGACCATCGATGCCTGCCATAAATTGGCCAAGGCCGGGGTTCCCATGGGAAATCAGGCGGTGCTGTTAAACGGAGTCAACAACGACAAGTTTGTTATGCGTCTGATGAACCACGAGCTTTTAAAGAGCAAGGTGCGACCTTATTATATTTTCCATGCGAAGCATGTGATCGGAACCACCCATTTTAATACCTCCATTGATGACGGTATTGAGATCATGGAATACCTTCGGGGCTATACTTCTGGAATGGCGATCCCCACCTACATCGTCAATGCTCCCAAGGGAAAAGGGAAAACCCCCATCCTTCCCCAGTACATGCTTTCCAGAGGCAAGGATTTCGTAAAAATCCGGACCTGGGAAGGAAACGTGGTGGATTACCCCAACCATGAAACCCGGCCCATCGAAAGTTATTTCGAATAAAGTGATATAAAAAATCCCGGGAAGGGGACCCTGTCAAAGGGTCTTTTTCTTTGTTTTCGTTTAGGGGAACATCCGATTGGGTATAGGGTGAAAAAATCGATGGGAGGATAATCGCTTGGAAAAAAGGGATGTTTATATCTGGCTAAGCAGTATTCAGGGAGTGGGTTTTGGAGCGATCCGGAAACTGGAGCACTACTTCGGGGACATCGAAGAGGTTT
Organism: uncultured Clostridiaceae bacterium; assembly: GCA_964613365.1. Classification (GTDB taxonomy): domain Bacteria; phylum Bacillota; class Clostridia; order Peptostreptococcales; family T1SED10-28; genus Isachenkonia. The sequence continues at coordinate 1,209 of CAZTIJ010000033.1, forward strand.
GGAAAGCCCCGGGAGGGGAAATTTATCAAGCCCTGGGGAAACGAAGCAAATCCGCTGTAAAAATTGTGAATCTTCGGACGAAGGAGTACCGGCAAAAAGTTCGGGACCGATTGTCGGCCCTGGAGGTAAACACGGTGACCATCGCCGACGGGGACTATCCCCAAAAGCTGAAAAAAATCTATGATCCTCCCTATGTACTATTTTATAAGGGGCATCTCCCCAAAGACCGGCCCACCATCGGAATGGTGGGCGCCCGTAACGCCACCCCCTACGGAAAGTGGGCGGCGAAGAAGTTTGCAAAGGAGCTTACGGACCACGGTGTGGGGATCATCAGCGGCCTGGCCCTGGGCATTGATACGGAAAGTCACAAAGGAGCCGTGGAAAACCGGGGATACACCTTGGGGGTTCTGGGATCCGGCTTGGATGTCCCCTATCCCCCGACCAATCATCAGCTGATGGAAAACATTATGAACCGGGGGGCTATCCTCAGTGAATTTTTTCTGGGAGAGGAGCCCTTAAAGCACCACTTCCCTCAACGCAATCGAATCATCAGCGGTCTGTCCGACGGCATTGTGGTCATCGAGGCGGGAGAGAAAAGCGGCTCATTGATTACCGTGGAATATGCCCTGGAACAGGGAAGGGACGTCTTTGCCCTGCCGGGAAACATCAACTGCGACAAAAGCCGGGGCACCAACCGGTTGATTCGGGAGGGGGCCAAGGTCCTCGTTGAGGTGGAGGATATTCTCACGGAGTTGCCCGGCGGGTCCACCCTTCCCAGCAAAAAGCAGGAAGAAAAGATCTCGGAGGAGTTAAGTGAGGCGGAAACCAAGGTCTATCGCTGTTTACAGAGTCGGCCGATGGATCTGGATACCCTTTATTGCCAAACGGGAATCGAGGTCCGCTCCCTAAGTATTGTGGTAACATCCCTGGAGTTAAAAGGTTATATTACCCGCCTGCCGGGAAAATCATTTACAGTGAATCGATAAATTGATATAATGTTAAAATTGAGACAGACAGTGGAGGTGTTTGGATTGGCAAAATCCCTAGTGATAGTGGAGTCACCGGCCAAGGCAAAAACAATAAAAAAATTTTTAGGAAGGAACTATACCATCGAGGCTTCCGTGGGTCATGTGATTGACCTTCCCAAAAGCAAACTCGGGGTAAACATAGAGGAGGACTTTGAACCGGAATACATCACCATCCGGGGAAAGGGTCCGGTGTTGAAGGAACTGCGAAAGGAGGCGAAAAAAGCCTCGAAGGTCTTTCTCGCCACGGACCCGGACCGGGAAGGAGAGGCGATCTCCTGGCATTTGGCCCGGGCCCTTTCTAAGGAACAGGATAACATTAAGCGCATCGAGTTCAACGAAATAACCAAAACCGCGGTTAAAAAGGCGATCAAAGAGCCCAGGGAAATCGATCAGGACCTGGTCAACGCCCAGCAGGCCCGACGGGTTCTGGACCGTCTGGTGGGGTATAAAATCAGTCCTCTGTTATGGCAAAAAATTCGAAAAGGCCTCAGTGCCGGTCGGGTACAATCCGTTGCGTCGAAAATGATCAAGGAGCGGGAAGAGGCCATCAAAGCCTTTGAACCGGAAGAGTACTGGTCTATCGAAGGAGAATTTCAAAATAAACAGAAAAGCAAATTCCCGGCGAAATATGTCAGGGATCCGGAGGGGAACAAGGATCTGAAAGATCAGGCTGCCGTAGAAAAAGTTCTGAAGGCTGTGGAAAAGGAAGATTTCCTGGTGAAAAGCGTCAAGAAGGGCCAAAAGAGACGAAGCCCTCAAAAACCCTTTACCACCAGTTCTCTGCAACAGGAAGCCTCCAATAAAATGAGTTTTTCCACGAAAAAAACCATGTCCCTTGCCCAGCAGCTCTATGAAGGAATTGATGTAAAGGGCCATGGCACCGTGGGACTGGTAACCTATATCCGTACCGATTCCACTCGGATTTCCCCCGAGGCTCAGGAAAACATCAGGAATTTTGTGCTGGAGGAGTACGGAGAGAAATATTTGGAACAGGGAAAGAGCAAGGATAAACCATTGAAAAAAGGAGCCCAGGATGCCCACGAAGCCATTCGGCCCACCGATGTCACCCTTACCCCGGCTCTGGTAAAGCCCTCGTTGAAGCGGGATCAGTTCCGGCTTTATAAAATGATCTGGGAACGGGCGGTGGCAAGTCTGATGGCCAAAGCCGTGTTCGACACCATCGCCGTGGAGTTGGAAGCCCGGGGCTATGTTTTCAAAGGCAGCGGTTCGATTCTGAATTTCGACGGTTTTATGAAGGTCTATTCCTTTTCCAGTACCTCGGAGGACACCTTTCTTCCGATTTTGGAGGAGGGGGAGAAGGTTCAACTCCTAAAGCCGGACCCGAAACAGCATTTTACCCAGCCGCCGGCAAGATACACCGAGGCCACCTTGGTAAAAACCATGGAGGAGCTGGGGATCGGAAGACCCAGTACCTACTCCCCGACGATTTCCACGATCCTTGCCCGGGGATATGTGGAAAAGGACGGAAGGTACCTGGTTCCCACGGAACTGGGAGTACTGGTCACGGAAACCCTGGATGAGTTCTTCTCCGACATCATTGATGTTAACTTCACCGCCGATATGGAAAGCAAGCTCGACAAAGTGGAAGAAGGGGAGGTTCAGTGGAAGGCCATTATTAAGGACTTTTACGAGTCCTTCGAGAAGATGATGAAGGATGCGGAAGAGCACATGAAAGAGATTGAAGTGGTGGAAAAAAGCGGCGAGGTCTGCGAAAAATGCGGCGGGGAAATGCTGATTAAATACGGGCGCTACGGAAAGTTTCTGGCCTGTGAAAATTATCCCGACTGCAAAAACACCAAGCCCATTGTGGACAAAATCGGGGTGACCTGTCCGAAATGTCAAAAGGGCGAGGTGATCAAGCGAAAGTCCAAAAAGGGAAGGCTCTTTTACGGCTGCGATCAGTACCCCGAGTGTGATTTCATTTCCTGGAATCCCCCGGCGAAGGATCCCTGTCCGAAATGCGGTTCCGTGATGGTCCATAAAAAAACCAAGAAGGAAGAACGGATGGAGTGTACCAACAAGGAGTGCAAGCATAAAATTGTAACCTCGGAATAAACAATTCAAAATATTTTTAAATAGATATTGTAAATTAACAGTGGTTATGGTAATATGCATTCATAGTGCATATTATCATAATGCCTACTTAGGGATAGAATTAATGACTGATGATTTTGAATTTTTTGTAATCATACAAGAAAAGCCAAAAGACAACCATAAAGATATCCCCAAATATAGAACAGAGGAGGAAAATGCATGTCAAGTTCATTGTTAGCAAAAACCCGGAGAGTCAATAAAATTCTTCAGCAATCAGGAGAGCACGCCGTATCCTTTAACGAGTTAAGCAGGATTTTAAGTGAGGTGCTGGAGGCCAATGTCTATGTGGCCAGTTCCAAAGGAAAGGTGTTAGGGGTAAGCCTTACGGATTCTTCCGATTGCCCCATTATCACCGATGAGAAGACGGGACAGAAAAGATTTCCCGAAGAGTACAATTCCCAGCTTCTTAAAATTCAGGAAACCAAGCATAACATCACCAAGGACGAGCTTTTGGAAATCTTTAAATACGACGTACAGAGCTACAACAAATTGGTAACCATTGTACCGATCAACGGCAGCGGGCAACGGATCGGAACTTTGGTCCTGGCAAAAACCGAAGACGACTTTGAGGATGAAGATCTGGTAATGGCGGAGTACAGTGCCACGGTGGTGGGACTGGAAATACTACGGGCAAAAACCGAGGAAATTGAAGATGAAGCTCGAAAGAAAGCCGTGGTACAAATGGCCGTGGGAACCCTTTCCTATTCGGAGTTGGAAGCCGTGGAGCATATTTTCAACGAGTTGGACGGAAAGGAAGGGCTGCTGGTTGCCAGTAAAATTGCGGATCGTGTAGGCATTACCCGTTCCGTAATCGTAAACGCCCTGCGTAAGTTTGAAAGTGCCGGCGTCATCGAATCCCGGTCGTTGGGAATGAAAGGAACCCACATCAAGATCCTAAACGACTGGCTATTGGACGAACTGCGTAACATTCGAAACAAGTAAAAAAAAAAGAGCCTATGGGGTTTCCCCCGGGGAAAAGAAAAGCAAAAAAAAGTATAAAAACAGAGAGTCCTTAGGGGCTCTCTGTTTTTCTCTTGGCGGGTTCATTTTCCCTGGGGTGGGTTCACTCTCTATGAAAAAGTCGAAAAAAGTCGAAAAAACCTCTTTTTTCCCTGGAAAAACCCCGGGACTTAGGATACAATAACAATAGCTTTTCTTTACTAAATATGGGCCTAAAAGACTAGCAACGGTCCATAGTATTTGTGATAAAATGGTAAAGTGAATAAAAATAATTCAATACATATAGTACGAAGGAAAGGAGGTTTTTCGGTGTACGACAATATAAATCTTTATACGAAAGCCTTAAACGCATCCTGGAAGCGAAACGAAGTGCTGGCCAACAACATTGCCAACGCCAATACCCCCGGGTATAAACGCTCCGATGTGAAGTTTCAGGAAATTCTTAAGGACAGCCTGCAACGGTCCACGATCCAGGGGGCGAAAACCCATCAGGGCCATATGGATATCGGAGGCAGAGATGTATCCGACATAAATCATGAAGTGACAACCACAGAGGGGTACCGTACCAGAAGGGACGGCAGCAACGTGGACATTGACGTGGAAATGGGAGAGGTGACGAAAAACAATCTCTACTACGAGGCCGTATCCCGGCAAATGAGCAGCAAATTCAATCGGCTGAGAAGCTCTATTACAGGAGGTAGATAATAATGTTCAATGCAATCGATGTCAGTGCGTCGGGACTTACGGCGGAACGACTGCGGATGGATGTGATTTCTAAAAACATCGCCAACGCCAATACCACAAGAACGGTTAACGGCACCCCTTATCGCCGACAGGTGGTAAATTTTGAAACCAAAAGTGAAGCCGGAAGTTTTCAAAATCACTTAAACAATCAAATGAAGAAGTTTTCCGGAGTGGAGGTTACCGGGATCAAAGAGGACCAATCACCTTTTAAGCATGTCTATGAACCGGGCCATCCCGACGCCGATGAAGAGGGGTATGTACAAAAACCCAATGTGGACATCGTCACGGAAATGGCCAATATGATCTCGGCAACCAGAGCCTATGAAGCCAATGTTACGTCCATTGATGCGGCGAAAAACATGGCCCAGCGAGCTCTGGAAATCGGAAGATAAACAGTAGGAGGCTAGACAATGGAAGTTCAACAATTACAACAAATCAATGCCGGGCTTAGGGAAGACCGGGGAGGGCTACATAACCAAGGGGTTATAGAAGGGGCCCCCACCTTTATGGAGTATATGAATCAAGCGGTCAACGAGGCCAATCAGCTGGACTTAGAGGCGGAGAACCTTTCCGTGCAACTTGCCGCCGGTGAACTGGACAACACCCATGAAGCGGTGATTGCCGCCCAGAAGGCAGAAATTTCATTGCAGTTTATCACAGAGATCCGAAACAAGGTGCTGGACGCCTACAATGAAATAATGCGAATGCAAATATAGGGTAATTTGACGGAAAAGAGGTGTGGCAATGTTGGAGTCCTTGCAAAATATCAGAAATCAAACCAATGAATACTTTCAAAAACTGGATAAAAAACAGAAAATCCGACTGGGAGCGGGGGCGGGAATCAGCCTTGCGGTGTTAACCCTTTTGATACTCTTTTTTCTCAGGACCGACTACGTACCGCTGTACAGCAATCTAGAGGCGAGACAGTCGGGGGAAATCATGGAGACCCTCCGGGCCAACAATATCGACGCAAAGTACGGCCGGACCAGCAGTGAAATCCTGGTGGATGAAGAGGATCTTCACGATGCGGAGGTGATCATCGCCACCCAAGGTCTTCCCAAAACCACCAGCGCCTACGACGAACTATTCGGCAGCTCCTTTATGATGACCAGTGAGGATCGGAAAAAACAGTATCAGATCAGTCTCCAAAACCATTTGGCCCAGACCATCTCCCGGTTGGAGGGCATTCGGGGGGCGGATGTGAACATAAGCTTACCGGAACGTACCGGCTACGTATTTGCAGACCGAGAGGAACATGCAAAAGCCACGGTATCACTACATAGCTTAGATCGAAGTTTGGAACAGCAAAGTGTGGACGGAATTGCAGTCCTGGTATCCAACGCCGTAGAGGGGCTGGAACCGGAAAGCGTGTCGATTCATGGGCCCGACGGAAGGGTTCTGAATACCACGAACCAAGGGGAAGAACATTACTCCATGGGAGATCAGCGGGAGCTTCAGTTAATTGTACAACAGGACCTGGAAGACAGCATTCGTGAATTTCTAGGCACGGTGTACGGCCCGGAAAACCTGTCCATTATAACCAGCGTACAGCTGAATTTTGACAGTCGGGTTCGGGAAGAAGTGCGTTTCGAGCCCCCTATCGAAGGGGAGACCGAAGGGATTCCCCGAAGTCTTCAGGAGTTTGAAAAAAGTTCCTATGATGAGGTGGTCGGCGGCGGTCCCGGAACCGATGAAAACATTGAAGCCCCCCAATACGTGGAGGGGGAAGAAGGGACCGCCCGCTACGAGGAAGCCAGTCGAACCATCAACTATGAAATCAATGAAATCAATGAACGGATTGTGGGAGCCCAGGGCCAGGTGGAGGATATCAGTGTGGCCGTTTACGTGAACTCCGGGGCCCTGGCCGACGGAGACCTCTCCGAAGAGGAACGGCTGGAGCTGGAGTCTCTGATCTCCGCTGCGGCGGGACTGCAAACCGAAGTGGTGGAAGTGGCAGTTCGGGATTTCGTCGGTGTGGAAGGGGTCGAAGTGACTCCGCCGGAGGACATGCCCTGGTGGCAAAACCCGACGATTCTTATCGGTTTGATCGGCATATTGATCTTAGCCATTATCATCGGGATTTTCGTAATCCGAAAACGACGCAGGGAAGAGCGGGAAATCGAAGAGAACCTTGCCCAACAGGAACCGGCCCTCCAAAAGGAGAGTTCCATGAGCGATATCGACCTGGATATGCAGGGCTCGGAAGTAAAACAGCAAATTGAAAAACTGGTAGACAAAAAACCGGATGCCGTAGCACAACTCCTACGGAACTGGATCAGCGAAGAGTAGAGGTGACAGTATGGCAAACAGAGGCAAAGGGACCATCAGTGGAAAAGAGAAGGCGGCGGTGCTGTTAATCAGCCTGGGTCCGGAATACTCGGCGGAGATATTTAAGCATCTCACCGATGAGGAAATCGAAGAACTTACCCTAAACATCGCCAACATGAACAAGGTGGATCCCGACAAAAAGGAAGAAATTCTTGATGAGTTTTACCAAATCTGTGTGGCCCAGGAATACATTTCCGAAGGGGGCATCAATTACGCCAAGGATGTACTGGAAAAAGCCCTGGGTTCTCAAAAGGCCATGGATATCATCGGAAAGCTTACCGCATCCCTGCAGGTAAAGCCCTTTGATTTCGCAAGAAAGGCGGAACCCAGTCAACTTCTGAATTTCATCCAAAATGAACACCCCCAGACCATCGCCCTGATTCTGTCCTACCTTTCTTCGGAGCAGTCAGGACAAATTCTCTCCGCCCTTCCCCAGGGAAAACAGTCGGAGGTGGCCCAGCGTATTGCCACCATGGACCGCACCTCCCCGGAGATTATACGGGAAGTGGAAGGGGTTCTGGAAGGGAAACTATCCTCCCTGGTAAGCCAGGACTACACCACCGCCGGAGGCATTGAATCCATAGTGGACATCCTAAACTCCGTGGATCGAGGCACGGAAAAGAACATTATGGACACCTTGGAGATCGAGGATGCGGAGCTGGCGGAGGAAATCAGAAAACGACTGTTTGTATTTGAAGACATCATAAACTTAGACAGCACGTCGATCCAGCGCTTTATTCGGGAAATCGACAACAATGAGCTGGCCGTGGCCTTAAAAGGTGCCACCGACGAAGTGGCCGAGGTCATTTACGGCAACATGTCGAAACGAATGGCGGAAATGATCAAAGAGGACATGGAGTTTATGGGTCCTGTACGGCTTCGGGATGTGGAAGAGGCCCAGCAAAAGATCGTAAATGTTATTCGAAAGCTGGAAGAAGCCGGGGAAATCATCATCGCCCGAGGGGGAGGAGATGAAATCATTGTATAAAGTCTATAAATCCTCCTATGTTGATTTGGGAGAAAAGAAGGAATTGACCTTTCAGGAAAAGGATTTCAACAACGCTGGGGAAAACCCCGTTCAGAGGGATGAAAAAGAGGATGCCACCCCTCGGGAGGAAACCCCCTCGGATCAAGCCCTCCGGGAGGACATGGAAAAAAAGCTCCAAGAAGCCGAGGAACAGAGGCGAAAGTTGGTTGAACAGGCCAAGGAAACGGCGGAAAAAACCTTGGAGGAGGCGGAAAAAAAGAAGGAAGAAATCCTGCAACAGGCGGAAAACCAAGGCTTTGAAAAAGGATATCAGGAAGGTTTTCAGGTAGGACGAGAAAAGGGCTATGAAGAGGAAAAACAGTACATTGAAGAGGCCAAGGAATTAAAGCAGCAGGCCTATGGGGAGCGGGAAGAACTGGCCCGAGAACTGGAGGAGGCCATCATCGACCTTAGCATCAACGCCATTGAAAAAGTCATCGACAAGGAACTGGAAAAGGATCATGAGCTATTGTTGAGGCTGATAGAGAACGGCCTGGAAAAAAGCACCTATACGGAAACCTTGACCATCCGAGTGGCCCAGGAAGATTACGATTTGTTGGATGTGAATAAAAACAAAATTTACATGATGACCGAGGGGATCGACGATCTTAAAATCAAGGTGGATCATTCCTTTAAGAAAAACGAAATCATCATCGAGACCCAATCGGGGATCATCAACGCCGGTGTGAAAACCCAAATCCAGCAAATCCACAAAGCCTTTAAGGACTTACTACAAAGCGAGGGTGCCTGATTATGAAAATATCCCTGGATAAATACTACAAACGATTAGAGGAAGTGGAACTGGTCCGACAGTTAGGGACGGTATCCCAGATCATCGGGCTGACCATTGAATCCAAGGGTCCCGCGGTGAAAATCGGCGAGGTCTGTAACATCTATCCCCTTCGGGGAAGCAAGGCGGTAAAAGCGGAAGCCGTGGGATTCAAAGGGCAAAAGGTGCTGTTGATGCCCCTGGGAGAAATGGAGGGCATCGGCCCGGGAAGCAAAGTGGAAGCCCTGGGGGCTCCGCTGAATGTAGGGGTCAGCAACGACCTTTTGGGCCGGGTATTGGACGGCCTGGGCCAACCCATAGACGGAAAGGGACCGATCTCCACGGAAAAAACCTATACCGTAACGGCGGCCCCGCCGAATCCCCTCAGTCGGGAGAAGATAACCAGTCCCTTGGCCCTGGGGGTTCGCTCCATTGATTCTCTTCTGACTGTGGGAAACGGTCAGCGGATCGGAATCTTCGCCGGAAGCGGGGTGGGGAAGAGTACGCTTTTGGGTATGATTGCCCGAAACACCCAGGCCGATGTGAATGTGATCGGCCTCATCGGTGAACGGGGCCGGGAGGTTAAGGAGTTTATCGAAAACGATTTGCAGGAAGAGGGGCTAAAGCGCTCCGTAGTGGTGGTGGCCACCTCGGACCAGCCGGCGCTGATTCGAATGAAAGGGGCTCTCCTTGCCACCTCCATTGCGGAATATTTTCGAAACCGGGGGAAAAACGTAATGCTTCTGATGGATTCCATCACCCGATTTTCCATGGCCCAGCGGGAAGTGGGACTGGCCATCGGAGAACCGCCGGTGACCAAGGGTTATACCCCCTCTGTATTCGCCACCCTACCCAAACTCCTGGAGCGTTCCGGAACTTCGGATAAAGGCTCCATCACAGGGCTGTACACCGTACTGGTGGACGGGGATGATATGAACGAGCCCATCGCCGATGCGGTACGGGGAATATTAGACGGCCATGTGGTCCTCTCCAGGAAACTGGCCAATAAAGGACATTATCCCGCCGTGGACGTTTTGTCCAGTATCAGCCGGGTAATGCCCAACGTGGTGGACAGGGAACATATTCAAGCGGCCAATGAAGTAAAGGAAGTGCTGGCCAATTACGATGAAAACGAGGATTTAATCAATATCGGAGCCTACGCCAAGGGAACCAATCCGAAAATCGACTATGCCATATCAAAAATCTCCAAGGTCAACGACTTTTTAACCCAGGGGGTCCATGACCGGCTGCACTATCAGGAGGTTGTGAATCACTTAAAAACCCTGCTGCAGTAACCGGGTTTTAAAACTCAATCAGAAGGGGTGATGTTGATGGAAAAGTCCTTTTCCTACCGATTTGAAAACATACTGGATATCAAAGAAAAGCTGGAAGATCAGAAAAAAAATGCCTTGGGAGAGGCACTTCAGCGACTGGAGCAGGCCGAGGAAAGCCTGGGGCAGTGGAAGGAACGAAAAAGAAAGGCCGTGGATGAGTGGAACCAACAGGCCAAAAACATTCAAAAGGTACAGTTCTTTTTGCAGTCCGGTGATCATTTTCAATACTTTGATCAAATGATCCGTCGGGGAGAACAGGAAGTTAAGGAGCGCAAGAAGAAAGTCCAGGAGGCCAGAAATCAACTGATGAAGGCCAAGCAGGATACCAAGGTCTTTGAGAAGATCAAAGAAAAGGATTATGAGCATCATCGCATAAAGGAACAGCGCAAGGAAAATGAACTGATCGACCAAATCGTTACCCATAAATCATCCCGGAAGTAGAGGTGAGACCGTTGTCCGATAAAAAAGAGAAACTACGAGATATAGCCATTGTTTTAGGGGTGTTCTTCGCCCTGCCGCTGTTCACCGGGCTCATCGCCTACAGCGTCAATGACCAGGTTTACGACACCACGAATCGAATGCTTACCAACCTTCCGGGAAGGGTCGGGGGATTTTTCGACCGGGAAGGGGAAGAGCGGGAGCGGGAGCGCATGAAGGAAGAGTTGGCGGATTATTACATAGGATTGGAGAAGGAACAACTGGCGGATAAGCTGATTATGCTCCGGGGAGAGGATCGGGATCTGTACCGGGAACTTCGGGAGAAACTGGGTCGCCGGGACCTGGGTAAAATTACGGAAGTGGAAAAAATCATCAGCCGCCGGGACCAAAGCGAGGATATGTTAACGGACCTGCTAGCGGAGGCCCAGGAGGAACGGGAGCGAAGGCTTAATGAACTGGTAGCCGGGTACGCCTCCCTATCAAAGTATGAACTGTTAACGGAAGTGGACGAGAAGCTGGAACGAAGAGAGTTAAACGCCGAGGAACAGGCCTATTTAATCAACAACCTGGATGTGGGAGATGCGGCGGCGGTTTATAATTACTTAAACCTTAGCCCCGGGGTCCGCCAGGAACTCTCCGAGGAACGTTTAGAATCCATTGAAGCCCATAACCGAAAGCAGCAGCGGGAACAGGAACGATTGAAGGCCTTAGCCCAAAGCTATAACCGTTCCAACAGCCGAAACCTTTGGAACCGTTTGGGCCCCGAAGGCCTCTATGACCTGGAGGAGCTGGGAGGGATCTTTTATCACCTGGACATTGATAAAGCCGGCGGGGTTTTGGCAAAAAACCGGGACCATAATTTCAGTCACCGGCTGTACCGGGAAATTCAAAGTTACCAAACCCTACAGCGTTTGGAAAGGGAAGCGCCCCGGGAGGCCCTTCGCAATCAGAATTTTAAAACCGCGGAAATCGAGGCGGTAAAAGAGCTTCATACCCGATGGGACCAGCGGGTAAGTGATATTATCGCCGGATATGAAAACCTGGAAAACCCCTCTTTGATCAACCAGGTATCCACCATGCTGGAGCGGGAAAATGATGTGATCAAAAGTGAAAACATTGAAGGGGTCACTGTCCGTTTCACCCAAAAGGACGTATTGATCCGCTTAATGGAAACCCTGGACGCCCAACGAAAGGCCGTGGTACTAAACGGTTTGGAGGAAGGGGAGTCCCAACGGCTTACCCGACTGTATCTGGACGGGGAATAAAAAAGCAAGATCCGGGATAATAAGGATGTCCCTTATGAGATGCAAGGGGAGATCGTTGTTATAAAAAATGTCAAAATCACCTTGAAAGGAGGTGAAATAAATGCATATCGAAAATATTATGTCCCCATCCCGAAATTCCGGCAGGGAAAAC
>CAZTIJ010000033.1:13377-15337 GCA_964613365.1 uncultured Clostridiaceae bacterium
GTTTTCCGGTACCATCCACCAGAGGAAACAGCTTTCAGCAGGTGCTCCAAGGTGCGGTAGGACCCGACGGAAGAAATCCATCAAACAATCTCGAAAGATCCCGTGCTGAACGGCCTAAAGCCCAGGAGACCCCAAGAGATGAAGGCCTGAAGTCGGAGCAGGACAAGGACAAAGGCGAAGAAAGGATCTTAAAGGAAAAGCTTGAAAAGCTTCTTTCGGAAAAGAGTGTAGAGGACCTGAAAACCTCCGAGGACTTAGAGGCCTTAGAAAACCTGGAGGAACTCAAAGCCCTGCTGAAAAAACTCTCGGAGCTTGCCGAGGAAGTGCAGCATATCCTAGGAGAGCTCGTGGAGCAGGAAATTTTTCCAAAAGACCTGGTAAAAGAGGTGAAACAGCTGATGGAGACCGACCTTTCCCTGGAGTCCCTGAAGGAATTGGGAGAAAAAGGAGAGGAAAAGTTATCGGAACTGCTGAAAATCCTAAAGAAAGTCACCGAGGAGTCCTCCCTGGCAGAAAAGCATTCGGAAAAACTGGAACAGCTAACAAAAGCCCGAGAGGAAATCAAAGCTTTGCTGGAGGAAGGCTTGAAAAAGGCCGCTCTTTTACGGGAGACTACCAAGGGCCGGGAAAATAAGCCGGCAACGGAAACCCTTTCGGAAACTGAAATTTCCAAGAAGGAAAAAGAATCCGGAAAAAGTGAAGAAGAAAAGGGCAAAGCCTCTAAAGCCCAAGGGGAAAAAGACTCTAGGATAAAGGCAGAATCGAGAGATGAAAGGTCTGTGGGAAAAGGTGAGGAAACGCTAAGGGGTAAGGAAAGCACCAAGGAGAATAAGAACTCGAAAACCCCCTTGACCATGGAAACTAAGGAAGAACAGCCCTTAGAAAGAAACTTTCTCTTCACCCAGGATAAAGTCGAACACCTGGAGAAGCTGGCCGCCCAAACCCAAAGGACCGGTGGCGATTTAGGCCAGAACCTGTCTCAAATGATTGAAGAGATGACGGAGAAGATTTCCATTATGAAAAACGGAGAGGCCAGTGAAATTAAAATGCAACTGGTTCCCAACAACCTGGGAAAGCTGTTGATTCAATTGTCCACCGATGAAAACCTGTTATCCGCAAGGGTTTACGCCGACACTCCCAAGGTCAAGGAGATGATTGAAAACCAACTGGAAGACCTAAAGGAAGCCTTGATCGACAAAGGGCTGACGGTGGAGAGTTTAGAGGTGTTTGTAGGCCAGGAGCAGGATCGGGCGCTGTATCAAAAACACGGACCGATGCTGATGACGGGACGAAACAAAAGCACACAAATTTCCTTTGCCGAAGTGGAAGCCTTAGCGGAAGAGGAGATAAAGAGTAATCCCTATATGGAGAAATACCAGTATAATCGCTTAGTATAAACTAATAAAGGAGGAAGGCTATGAATATCAATCAAACCCAGGATCCCTCAAAGATTCGGGAATCCGGAGCCGGCCCCAGGAATCATGAAATGGGAGCGTTGGACCGGGACGCCTTTTTAAAGCTGCTTACCACCCAGCTTAGCAATCAGGACCCCCTAAATCCCACGGAGGACCGGGAATTTATCGCCCAAATGGCTCAGTTCAGCTCCCTGGAGCAGATGCAAAACCTAAACGATACCTTTAAAAGTGAAATCAAAGGGATCAAGGAAAGTCAGGAATCCCTGGCGGAGCACTTGACCGCAATGAACAACAACATGGTGGGATCCCAAAGCGATGTGGTCAACCAATTGGGAAAGATCAACACCAGCTTAACGGAACTGATTGAAGGACTGAAAAACAACAGCACCGAAGAGAATCCCCAGGGTTCCGGAGAAGAGCAGGAATAGGAGGGTTCCTATGAACCAATTCAACATCAACAATAAAATCCATCCGGTAAAACCGGGACAGAATCAAAAACCGAACCAAGCCCCGGGGAAGAGTCTTCAACAAGACAGTTTTCAAAG
>CAZTIJ010000034.1:0-15303 GCA_964613365.1 uncultured Clostridiaceae bacterium
ATCCGGGTCACCGGCTTCTTTTAAGCTCCTCAGTTGTCGGCCCAAAAGCAATCCGTCCGCCTTTACTGTCAGCTCTTGTATCGCCGCTTCCAAATCTTTACCCGATTTGGTGTCTGTGATCGTTACTTTCGCGCCAAGATGTTTTAGTACTTTTACCAAAGGAATCCCCGTCGTTGCTAAACCCACAATCAATACATTTTTATTATTTAGATTCATTATCCCACATCCCCGTATTTTATTTCGTATGGTAACCTGTCACATATTACCCGCTACTCTAACTTAACGAATAGCAAATACCGCAAAAACAGCAAACAAAGTGGTAGCTGTCCAAAATACGGTTACCACCTTTGTCTCCTTCCAACCAATCATTTCAAAGTGATGATGAATCGGACTCATTTTAAACACCCTTTTCCCTGTTAACTTATAGGAAATCACCTGAATAATCACCGAAAGAGACTCTATAAAAAATACGCCTCCCACAATGGGAATTAATAAAACACTTTCCGTCAACAGAGCCACTGCCGCAATTCCTCCTCCAAGGGCTAATGAGCCGGTATCACCCATGAAGACCTTCGCCGGATTAGCGTTGAATATTAAAAACCCAAGGCAAGCCCCGGCAATCGCTGCGCTGAAAATGCCCACATCCGCAAAACTTAAACTAGTGGCGAGAAGTGCAAAGAAAACTGCCACCACAGCGGATACCCCTGAAGCTAAGCCGTCCAACCCATCCGTTAAGTTGACACTGTTTACAATTGCAATGACAACAAAAATCATAAAAGGTATGTAAAACCCGCCCAGATCAAGATATTCCGGAATAATGAACCCTCCCAGTTCAATACTCTCTTTTATAAAAGGTACCAATACAAAAGTGCTTCCTGACACTTGCAAGTGAAACAGCACCAAAAGCAAAGCGGCCAGAAATTGCATAATAATCTTTTGATAAGCCCGAAGGCCAAGATTGCGCTTTAACACAACTTTAATAAAATCATCCACAAATCCGATTCCTCCAAAAGCCCCAAGGGAAAATATCAGAATCCACATTTCATAACTACTGCCACCGATGACTAGGGCAGTGATTATTGTAGCCAGAATGATAATAATCCCTCCGATGGTGGGCGTTCCCGCTTTTTGCAAATGACTTTCCGGTCCTTCCTCTCGGATACTTTGTCCTGCTTTAATGCGTTTTAAAAAAGGGATTAAAACCGGGCCGAGTAATGCGGCAAGGAAAAAACTTACAAGTATGGTGATGATGATTTGAGTATAACTAGGCATTTTGCTGACTTCCTTTCTCTAAAATTTCAATAATCTCTTCCATTCTCATCCCTCTCGATCCTTTTATCAATACAAGATCCATCGGCTCCATCCAACGAACCAAAAGCTTGGCAGCCTCCTCATTTGTCTTTACATGTTCCACTTTTTCTGCAGGGAATCCTTGTTTAACCGCTTCCAAACCGATCCACTTAGCGTCTTTTCCTTTCGTAATAAGGCGGTGATAATTCCCCTTGGAAATAAAGGAGCCGACTTTTCGGTGACCCTGTTCTGAATAATCTCCCAATTCAAGAATGTCTCCAAGTACTAATATCCTTCGATTGCATTCGGTGTTTTCAATTACTTCTATGGAAGCCTTCATGGACTCAGGACTGGCATTATATGCATCATTAATAATTTTTGTTTTACCAATTTCATGGGCTTCAAACCTCATATCAGAGACCTGGATTTTCTCTAATCCTCGTCGAAGTTCAGGGTATTCCATATTATAGTAATACCCGATCCATAACGCTGCTATAGCATTGGCTACTTGGTGTTTCCCCTGCAGCCCTATATGGAACTCTCTTTCCTTTCCGCCTATATGGACTTTAAACACACTACCACTTTCCTGTTGGGCAATTCCAAGAGGATAAACGTCGTTGTGTTTATGGATCCCATAATAAACTTTCCTATAAGGAGCCTTTATATTTCTAAGCTCCCACAGTAAAGGATCATCACCATTTAACAATAGAATGTCTCCCGCCTTTAGATCTCCAGCAATTTCCATTTTAGCCTTCAATATGTTCTCTTTGGATTTAAGGTTTTGTATATGGGCAGAACCAATGTTGGTTATCACTGCAATGTTTGGCGGTGCCATCTTAACCAAGGTTTGAATTTCTTCGAAATTGGACATTCCCATTTCAAGAACTGCAATTTGATGCTCTTGTTGAAGGTTCAAAAGGGTCAAGGGTAGTCCCACTTCATTGTTAAAATTACCTTTGGTTTTAAGGATGGAAAAGTCTTCTTCCAGCACTTGACTGATCATATCCTTCGTGGTGGTTTTCCCAACACTTCCGGTAATGCCAATAACCTTGGGGTTTGATTGATCGACCTTATACCGTCCGAGGTTTTGCAGTGCTTTCAAAGTGTTATCAACCTCGATTATTGCTAACCTGGGAAATTTATTGATGATTGTTTGTATCTCCAAAGAACCCCAGGATTTTTCTTTGAAAACTCCTGCTGCACCCTTTTCAACAGCTTCCCTTATGAATTGATGTCCGTTGAAGTTTTCACCCTTCAAGGGTAAATAAAAATCGTCGGGACAAATGGTTCTGGTGTCTATGGAAAGTTTATCGATTGATGTACTTTGGTCTCCTTGAATTAAGGTTCCCTTAGTCGCTTCTAAGACGTCTCTGATTGTTAAATTCAAATTGCTCCTCCTTTATATACCGACCTTTTTTTAATAAGAGAATTCTCTAATTTTCAAAGTTCTATAATCATCTACATTATAGCAGATTTCAACTAGGGTTTGCTATGGCTATTTAGTCTTTATTGCCTTAAATTTTCTTCAATCAACCCTATCGTTTTCCTGTCCCGGTAAAAATAGAAAACTATTCCCCACCAGGATCTATGGGGAATAGTTTTTATTGAAATTCCACAACCACCACTGTTTCTTTCTCTACCATCGTACCCGGTTTAATTGCCTGGTGAACAGCCCTGCCTTCACCTTGTACTTCTAATTGTAGACCCATAGCATTAAGTACTCTTTTAACTTCTGATACCGTCATTCCTTCCAGTTCCGGCATCGTAAGTTTTGACTCTTGACCTTCGTGCTTAATATAAATACTGATGGTCGAGTTTTTCTCGACTTTTTCTCCAGGTTTCGGGCCGGTCTCCACCACTATGGCTTCTTCATTTACGATTAATTCATTAACCACCAGGTATTCCAACTCCCTTTCCATTAGAATCCCTCTGGCTTCTTTCATTGTTTTATTAAGGATATTAGGAACCTCAATTTTTTCTTCCTTGTCAATTTTCGCCAATTCTTCCTCGGTGTATTTTGGTTCTATACCCAAATAGCGAAAAGTCTCGGAAAAAATCTCACCTGCAATAGGAGCCGCCGTTGTGTTCCCATAGAGGGTACCTCCTCTCGGCTCATCCACAATAGTTATCACTGCAATCTCAGGGTCGTCCATGGGCGCTGCACCGACAAAGGATCCGATAACCACTCCCGGAGGATAGTGACCATCCACAAGCTTTTGTGCCGTTCCTGTTTTTCCTCCAACAGCATAGCCTGGAACGTAGGCCCTACTGTTGCCTAAACGCATGGCTTCCTCGGAAATGCGGCGGATTTTTTCCGAGGTCTCAGAAGAGATCACTTTTCGAACTTTACGGGTTTGCATTTGTTTTACAGGATTTCCTTCGGCGTCCAGAAGCTCTTTGACAATCTGCGGCTCCATTAAGTATCCGTTATTCACCGCTGCCGAATAGGCAGTTAGAATTTGTAAAGGCGTGGTGTTGAAGGACTGCCCAAAAGACATGGTTGCTAAATCCCGAGTGAAGTATTCCTCTCCCTTAGGTCGTACCTGATCCAAACTCGGTATAATCGATCTTGTCTCTCCGGGAAGATCTATCCCTGTCAAATCAAAAAAACCAAAGCCTTCCATGTACTTGTAAAAAGCTTCTCCTCCAAGCTCTTTGAGAATTTCAACATAAACAGGGTTATCGGAATTTCTATAGGCTTCGGAAAAGGTTTGATGACCAAAGGGGTCATAATATCTCCAACTGCGAATCGGAGGACCTCCCACATTGATGTAGCCATCAGAATAAGACTCGGAATCTAGACTGGCAGCACCCTCTTCTAAGGCTGCTGCCGCAGTAATGGCTTTAAAAGTGGATCCCGGTTCATAACTATCATTAATCACAGGATTACGCCACATACGAAACCAGTATTCCAGCCGTTCATCAGAATCCATCTGAGCTAATACCTGTTTTTCTTCGGGATCCCAGGGCTCTCGGGGATTATTCGGGTCATAATCGGGTTTTGCAGCCATGGCCAATATTTCTCCGGTTTTAACATTCATAACCACCGCCATAGCCCGCTCCGGATTATGTGTTTCCATAGCATTATCCAGGGCTTTTTCTGTTATATGCTGAATGACCTCGTCGATGGTCAAAACAACCCCTAACCCTTCTTCGGGAGGATGATAAATTTCCGTGGAAGAGGAAAGTTGTCTTCCGTCACGGTCCACGGTTTTTATCCATCTTCCTGGAACTCCGCTTAAATGTTTGTCATACCGCAACTCAATTCCGGCTACACCATCATTGTCTGCGTTTGTATGACCAAGGACATAAGAGGCAAAATTACCATAGGGATAATGACGCTTATGATCATCGGTTATCCATATCCCTCGAAATCCCTTTTCCTCAATCTCTTTCCCGATAGATCGGTCCACCCATCGCTTCAGGGTTATGACCCTATCCGACTCAGTATTAAATCGTTCCTGTAACTCTTGGGGATCAATTTCCAATAGTTCCGCTAATACTTTTGCCGTTTCTTCTTTGTTCTTTATCTCATCAGGACTGGCATAAACCGCGTGGGTGCTAGCGCTCAATACCAGCTCTTTACC
The DNA here is from genome assembly GCA_964613365.1 of uncultured Clostridiaceae bacterium. GTDB lineage: Bacteria > Bacillota > Clostridia > Peptostreptococcales > T1SED10-28 > Isachenkonia. The sequence continues at coordinate 4,878 of CAZTIJ010000034.1, forward strand.
ATTCCGGTCGTAAATTGTCCCTCTGCTGGGGGAAATGGCTATATCGCTGGTTTGTTGCCGCCTAGCCATTTGTTGGAACTCCTCTCCGCGAATAACTTGCAACCAACCTAATCGCAGTACCAAGGCGAACATACACAGGGTTAGGGCTAGGAACATAATTACCAATCGGGTCTTGGTGGACTTCGTAGGCCTATGCGTCTGATTTTTTTTCATGCTGAACCTCCTTCATCGGTCTAAAACAGAGCATCTACCTTCGATAACCATTGACGCAGACTTTCATTGGCTCTTCCCATCAAGCTCGGTTCCGGAGACACCTGATTCTCTCGCCCCTCTAAATGATTGGCAATACGGCTAACCTCATTAGAATCCACCTGTACATAATTAACTTCTTGTATTTCTGGATAAACCATCTCTAAACGTTCCGAGGCTTCAAACTCTACACGATTGGACCGAGACAAGCTTTCTAGTTCAACCCGTAGACTCCGTTCATCATTTTTCAAATCAACAATTGCGCTGTTTAATTGATGGATTTCATGTCGGGCCTCTGTAATCATCACATATCTCAGCAATAATCCTAAGGATACCAAAGTAATCATCATAATCATGGTACAAAACAACATCTTCTCGAGACGATAATTCTTTTGCAATTCTTTATGCTGTGTTTGCAGATTCCTTTGTTTTTTCTTTTTCCGAGGTTTTTCAACTTTCCTTTTCACAGGTCGATTATTTACTTCTTCAGGATAGAAAACTTGTTTTCTTGCCGGCTCCATGTTCTCACCTCACTTTATCGTTTTTCCATTATTCTCAACTTTGCGCTTCGAGACCTGGGGTTTTGCTCCAACTCTTCCTCTGAGGGCAAAATCGGTTTTCGAGTAATAATTTTAATTTCCGAGCGTTTATCGCAGGTGCATATTGGAAACTCCGGTGGGCAGGTACAGGATTTTGCCAACTCCTTATAGGTGTTCTTTACGAGTCGGTCTTCTAAGGAATGAAAAGTGATAATAACTAGCCTTCCTTTGGTTTTTAAGTAGGGTAATACCGATTTTATTGTGTCTTCAATAATGCCCAGTTCATTGTTGACCTCAATTCGGATGGCTTGAAAGGTTCTCTTTGCCGGGTGAGGACCTTTATCACGGGCTTTTTTCGGGATAGCCCTTTTGATAATTCCTACCAGTTCTTCACTTCGGGTAATCTCTTTTTCTTTTCGGTCTTCTACGATAAATTTAGCAATTCGCCTCGCCCAATTTTCCTCTCCATATTCTTTGATGATTCGACACAGTTCGTCTTCACTATATTGATTAACTACGGTTTTTGCGGTGACTGTTCCTTCGGTATTCATACGCATATCCAATTCTGCATCCTGCATATAGGAGAAACCTCGCTCTGCTGTATCCAACTGATGAGAGGATACCCCCAGATCCAACAGCATTCCGTCAATCTCTGAAATCTCCAATTCTTCTAAAACTTCTTGTATATTCTTAAAATTATTATGTACCAGCCGCACATGTTCTTTATAACTTTCTAATTTCACTTTTGCATTTTCCAAGGCCTGTTGGTCCTGATCAATGCCAATTAAAAGACCTTCCCCCTTTAATCGCTTAACAATTTCCAAACTGTGGCCCGCACCTCCTAAGGTACCGTCCACATAAACGCCGTTATCGTGTATATTCAGTCCTTGGACGGATTCCTGTAACAATACGGATTCATGAGTGTAATTCATTGGGATCTCCTTTTCTGTGCTTTTGTCTAATTTCTTATTACTATACTTATATATTCGCTGTTTTTCAATGAAAATCCTTCTTTTTTTAAAAAAAAACTTAAAAAAATAAAAAAACTGCCATTTTTGGCAGTCATTTATGATTCTTGGGCTTTTTTCGCCAAAATCTGTCGAATTCCAAGGGCTGCCAAAATCAATCCAACACTGATCAGCTGAGCAACCCGAAACTGACCAAGCATTAAGCTGTCTGTCCTAAGCCCTTCGATAAATACTCTTCCCACAGAATATAAAATAATATATAGCAAGAATACTTCTCCTGTGACCTTCTTTTTCTTGGAATATATCAGTAAAAATAAAAACACGCCGATATTCCAAAGAGACTCGTATAAAAAGGTGGGATGGACCATTTCCCCATTGACTTCAATGGCCCAGGGCAAATCCGTCGGTCCTCCGTGGGCTTCTTGATTTACATAATTTCCCCAACGACCGATTGCCTGCCCCAGGATTATACTGGGAGCCACAATGTCCGCCAGCTTCCAAAAATATATATTTTTATATTTTGTAAAGATGTATCCACCAAGGACTCCTCCGATCAGACCGCCATGAATGGCCAATCCTCCGGAACGGAAAGAAAAAACGTCTAAAAGACTGTGTATATCGGGATCATAGGTGAAAATAAAATAGTATACTCTTGCGCCGATTATGGCCAGGGGAATAGCAATAATGGCCATGTCCACAATTGTATCTGAATGTAGCCCTGCCCGTTTCGCTCGAATGCTTGCTACCACCACACCGAGGATCATTCCTATGGAAATAATAATTCCATACCAAGCCACGTCCACTCCAAAAATGGTAAAAGCAATTTGATTCATCATAGCAGCTCCTTTGATTCAATTCCTTTCATAACCTACATTATAGGCAAGACCTTAGGAAAAGTCAATTGTTTTGAAGTTTCGGTTGAAGCTTTAAGTGTTATAAGGTATAATCGTATAGGTTTAGATTTAACATGTTCTATAAAGAGTATGATTACATACTCCCTATAGTCCTTAACTAATTATATTGAGATGAGAGGAAGATTTTATGAAGTTAGGAATTGTTGGCTTACCCAACGTTGGAAAAAGTACATTATTTAATGCCGTTACAAAGGCCGGGGCCCAGTCCGCAAACTATCCCTTTTGTACTATTGATCCGAATATCGGTGTAGTCTCTGTGCCCGATAGGCGGTTGAAAGTTCTTGAAGAGATGTATCAATCAAAGTCCGTAATCCCCACGGCGATTAATTTTTACGACATTGCAGGACTTGTTAAAGGGGCTAGTAAAGGGGAAGGCCTTGGAAATAAATTTCTTTCCCATATTCGAGAGGTGGCTGCCATTCTTCACGTAGTCCGATGTTTCGAGGACCCTGATGTAACCCATGTGGATGGAAACGTAGACCCTGAAAGAGATGTGGAAACCATCAGCTTAGAGTTGATTTTTTCTGATATAGAAACCATTGAAAAGAAAATGGAGCGCTGGAAAAAACAGGCAAAGGCAGATAAATCCCTCCAGGAAGATATGAGAATTCTTGAATCCATAAAGGAAGGGCTTGAAAACGGGCAATCCATTAGAGCAATGGAACTAAGCGATAAAGAAGAATCGGTGATTCGTGAACTGAATTTGCTATCCTCCAAACCTGTAATTTATGTTGCAAACGTATCGGAAGAGTATATATCCGATGATACCCTTAGCAATGAATACCTGGAAGCATTACAAAAAACAGCGGATGCTGAGGGCTCCGCCATGATTAAAGTATGTGCAAAAATCGAAGAGGAGATTTCCGAATTGGAAGAAGAAGAAAAGGCAATGTTTTTAGAGGACTTAGGTCTGAAAGCTTCCGGGCTGGATAAACTCATTCAAACATCCTATGATCTCCTGGGGCTTATTACGTACTTAACGGCTGGACCCCAGGAAGTTCGGGCCTGGACCATTAAAAAAGGAACGAAGGCTCCCCAGGCCGCCGGCAAAATTCATACAGATTTTGAACGGGGTTTTATTCGTGCGGAGGTAACCGCTTTCGATGATCTGGTGGCTGCAGGAAGCCCAGTGATCGCTAAGGAAAAAGGACTCGTCCGCCTGGAAGGCAAAGATTACGTAGTAAAAGACGGGGATGTCATCCTCTTCCGATTTAATGTCTAGCATTTTTTATTTTATCTTTAACCGAAAGACATTGTCTTACTTTTTAACGTTTCCTCAGTTTTTAAGATTTTAAAAAAGATGGCCACCACTTTATGTATTGGGGCCATCTTTTTTCATCATTTTTACCCACTGCTCTAATTCCTTTACTTACCTTTTTGTTCTTTCTCAAATCCTTCCACAATATTTACCGAGGCGCTGGCACCAATTCGCGTCGCTCCCGCTGCAATCATTTCCTTTGCCTTTGGAAAATCCCGAACTCCACCGGAGGCTTTAACTTCTATACCCGATCCTACGGTTTTTTTCATTAGCGCAACGTCCTCCTTTGTGGCACCGCCTTCACTGAAACCGGTGGAAGTCTTTACAAAATCAACATCGGCTTCCTTTGCCAACTGACATACTTTGATCTTTTCGTCATCGGTTAATAAAGCGGTTTCAATAATTACTTTAACCAGGGCTCTTCCTTTCGCCACATCCATTACCGCCTTAATGTCGTTATACACATATTTATCAAGACCATCCTTGAGAGCACCGATATTGATAACCATATCAATTTCATCGGCACCTTTCATGATGGCGTCTTCCGTTTCAAAGACTTTTGTTTCCGTAGTCGAAGCTCCCAAGGGAAATCCAACTACGGCTGCCACTTTTACTTCCGTATCTTTTAAAAGGGCTTTTGCTTTTTCAACATAAACACCATTTACGCAAACCGCATAAAAATTGTACTCTCTTGCTTCCTTTGCCAACTTTTCTATATCTGATAGTCGGGTATCCGCTTTTAAAGCGGTGTGGTCTAAATATTTTTCAATGGATTTCATACGATTCTCTCCCCCTAGTCGGTAATCAATTCTACTAATGTTCCGTTTTTAAGATTCGCTGCATTTCCTTCATCGGTGTCCAGATGCATTTCCAATGCATACTTGGGACTTACTCTAACCAGTACGTTCTCGAAAACCACAGCCCGCTCTCCAAAGGTTCTGACCTTTACCTTTTGTTTATCTTCTACATTGAACCGCTCTGCATCCCGGGTATGCATATGAATGTGTCTTGCCGCTATAATTACCCCTTTATCAAGCTGGACTTCTCCTTTCGGGCCGATTAGAGTCACTCCGGGGCTTCCGTCAATATCTCCCGAATCTCTTACCGGCGGTTTTACTCCCAGTATGAAGCTGTCGCTAACGGAAACTTCAATTTGTGTTTGGGATCTGGCAGGGCCTAATACCCGTATCCCTTTGATCTCTCCCTTCGGACCGACCATGTCCACCTTCTCTTCACAGGCATATTGTCCTGGCTGAGAAAGGTCCTTTAACGTGCAAAGGTTGTAATTTTCTCCAAATAACTGATCTATGTGCTCTTGAGATAAATGTAGATGCCTATTGGATAAGGCCGCAGGGATCATTTTTTTATCTGTCATAAGTATTCCTCCTCTGTTTTTATTCGTAAACCTGTCTTTTAAGCGTGGCAATGTAGGGAAGGTTTCGATACTTCTCGGCATAATCAATACCGTAACCTACTATAAACTCATCGGGAATCTCAAAGCCTACAAAATCCACAGGGATTTCCACTTTCCTTCGATATTCTTTGTTTAATAGGGTGACAATTTTAATACTGTTGGCTTTTCTCGTACCCAGATTTTCCGTAAGGTAGTGCAGAGTTAATCCAGTGTCAATAATATCCTCCACAATTAAAACATCTTTGTTTTCCACTTCCATATCCAAGTCCTTAATTATTTTTACGACGCCGGAACTTTCCGTGGATTGTCCATAACTGGAAACCGCCATAAAGTCAATATATAAAGGCAGGTTCATTTTACGAACCAGGTCTCCAAGAAACACATTCGCCCCTTTCAAAATTCCAATCACTACCAAATCTTTTTCTCTACCTTTGTAATGCTTTTCAAGGGTTTCTCCCAATTCCCCGACTTTTTTTTGTATTTCCTCTTCGGTGAACATGATCTCTTGAATGTCTTTTTCCATGAGTATTACAGTCCTTTCTAGTTGTAAGAGTAAAAACCTTCTCCGGTTTTTCTTCCTAATTTTTGTGCCCGAACCATTTTTCGAAGCAAGGGATGGGGTCTGTACTTGGAATCTGAAAATTCTTCATACAACACCTCCATAATAGCCAGGGTAACATCCAGGCCGATTAAATCTCCAAGAGCAAGAGGTCCTATGGGATGATTTGCTCCGAGTTTCATGGCCTGGTCGATATCTTCTGCCTTTGCAACGCCGTCCCCTAACACACCGATGGCTTCATTAATCATCGGCACGAGAATTCGATTTACTACAAACCCGGGAGCCTCTTCAATTTCCACCGGAGTTTTCCCAATTCTTTCTGTTAATTCCACCACTTGATTTTTCACGGTCTCCTCCGTGGTAATCCCTTTTATAATTTCCACTAATTTCATCACAGGTACCGGATTGAAAAAATGCATGCCCAGGACCTTATGGGGACGGGAAGTGGATGTGGCAATTTCCGTAATCGATAAAGATGAAGTATTCGTAGCAAAGATGGTCTCGGCTTTACAAACTTCATCCAGTTCCTGGAATATTTTTTTCTTCACCGCCATGTTTTCTGTAACCGCTTCTATGACCATATCACAGTCCTTAATTTTTTCAACATCGGTACTGAAATCAATGCGCTGCATAGTTTCTTTCCCTTGAGCCTCTGTTACCTTTTCTTTGTCAATCAGTTTCCCTAAAGTTTTTTCAATGGATTTCTTGGACTTTTGCAAGCTCTCCTCCGAGAGATCCCGAACTACCACTTCGTAGCCCTTAACCCCGAAAGTCTGGGCAATTCCTGTTCCCATGGTACCGGCTCCTATAATTCCGATCTTTTTCATAAAAACCCTCCTCTTTTAAGTAAAATTCGGTTTTCTTTTATTTAAAAAGGCATCCATGCCTTCTTTACGATCCTTTTCAGCAAAGCAAAGACCGAATAGATCCCGTTCAATCAAGTTTGCCGTATCAATATTTTGCAAATAGGATTTTTCAATTGCTATTTTGCTGTAACCCACCGCAATTTTACTATTGTTACTAATTTTCTTCGCCACTTTCAACGCTTCTTCCACAACCATTCCCTCCGCAGTGACCCGGCTTACCAGGCCGGTTTTCAATGCTTTTTCGCTGTTGATAATCTCTGCAGTAAAAATCATTTCCTTTGCATGGGATATTCCGATGTGTTTTGCCAGCCGGTGGGTTCCGGAAAAGCCCGGCGTGATTCCAAGGCCCACTTCCGGTTGTCCGAACTTAGCATTTTCACTGGCTAAACGAATGTCACAGCTTAGGGCCAACTCCATGCCTCCTCCCAGGGCATAGCCATTGATTGCAGCAATAACCGGACAGGAGTATTGTTCAATTTTCTTAAATAGGGACTGTCCCGTCAGGGCAAAATCTCTAGCCTGTTGCGGAGTCATATCTCTCATTTCCTGGACATCGGCTCCCGCTATGAAAGCCTTCCCTTCCCCTGTAATAATCAAGGCTCGTAGTTTTTCCGTTTCCAGTTCCCTTAGGATATCTTCCAGTTCCTTTAACAGCGTTTGATTAAGGGCATTAAGCGCTTTAGGTCTGGAAATCAAGATTTTCCCGATGCTACCTTCACATTCATTGTATTTTATTGTTTGATAATCTTTCAATGGATCCCCTCCTCCTAGGATTCTTCTCTTTATTATAACAAACTTCATTCCTGGTTTGTAGCTGGGGCTGTGATTTCTTTCATTATTTTATCAAGTTTTTATTTCAGCCTCTATTGACTTGATGGTTCATTGTATATATCATAGTGGTACTTCGTAGTATCTTAAAACCAATAAATAAAGGAGCCGTGTAGCAATATGTCTATTTTAATTTTCGGTCATAAAAATCCCGATACAGACTCCGTAGTTTCGGCTATTGCATTATCCTATCTAAAAAACCAACAGGGCTTAAACGCATCACCCTGTATTTTAGGACCCATAAATAAAGAGACCGCCTTTATTCTTGATTTTTTCCGATTGCCCCCCCCTCAGTTTATTGATAACGTTAAAGTCCAGGTTAAGGACCTGGCTTATCATTTAACCGAGGGAATCAGTGAAAGCACTTCGATTCTATCCGCCTATAATCTTATGGATCAAGAAAAGATAGCGACTTTGGCAATTGTTAACCGACAAAACGAGCTGCTTGGAATCGTTAGCATCAAAGATATTGCTGTCAGCCTTATTACCGGGGACTTCCGAAAACTGGAAACCTCCATGGACAATCTTATTGCTGATCTGGACGGAAAATTATTTTCCAAAGGGCGGCGATATTTCAAGGGGAATGTGTCGGTAATCGATGATTATTATAAAACCATTCGCGGCCACTTAGGACCGGATGACATCATCATTGTAGGTGACCGCTACGATATTATAGAGTACGCAATTGAATCCAAAGTGCAATTGATCGTCATCACCGGTAATCGGGAAATCCCGGATAAATATCTCCTCCAAGCCCAGGAACAGAATATTTCCATGATTTCCGTTCCCTATGATTCATTGTACACCACAAGAGTCATTGACCAATGCAATTACATCTCAAAAATCATGCGGTCCACAAACATTGTGCGCTTCAGTGACAAAGAATATTTGGACGATGTGAAAGAAGCCATGAGCCAAAGCCACTATAGAAATTACCCCGTGGTAAATCAGGATAAGAAGTTTTTAGGTTTTGTTGCTAGAAAGCATATTTTGGCTCCAAAAAGAAAACAGACCATCCTAGTAGACCACAACGAATACGCTCAAAGCGCTGAAGGCCTGGAAGAATCTGAAATTCTGGAAATTATCGACCACCATAAATTAGGGGATATTTCCACCTCCATGCCGATATCTTTTCGGAACAATCCCGTAGGCAGCACCGCTACCATAATTTACTCGATGTTCCGGGAAAATCAAGTGGAAATTCCCCCTTCTATTTCCGGAGCTTTGCTCTCCGGTATTTTATCCGATACCCTGTCCTTTCGGTCTCCAACCACCACTGAAGCCGATCAGCAAGCCGCCCAGGCGTTAAATGAAACCCTGAACTATGATTTGGATAACTATGCAATGAAAATGTTCAAAGCGGGAACCTCCTTAGAGGGACAAAGCATTGAGGATATATTTTATAAGGATTACAAAGAGTTTGAACTGAACTTTCATAAAGCAGGTATCAGTCAGGTGTTCACCCTGGACATTGAGGAAGTTTTTCGACAAAAAGAAGCGTTCTTAACGTTCATTAATCGGACCCATAAAGAACAAGACCAGGATATTACCCTGCTGCTAATTACCGATATACTCAAGGAAGGGTCCTACATTCTCTATGCTTCTAAAAAACCAAGTCTTATTTCCACTGCATTTAACATTTCAAGAGAACAAGGGGTATTTATCCCGGAGATAGTCTCCCGGAAAAAACAGGTACTCCCAAGACTTTCGAAGGCCATTGAAGCAATGAAATAAAACGACCCCCAAATTTGGTTAAACCTGATTTGGGGGCCTTTTATTCTATGTCATGTTGTTTTTCATTGGTTTTCTACATCAATCCTCCCAAGAGGGAAAGATAAGCACCGGGGCTTTTGAGTTGGTTATTACGGTGGTGGCCGTGCTCCCAATTAACAACTCTTTAATCTTCCCTTCCCCTCTTTTGGAAAGGATTACCAGGTCCACACCTTCGTTTTCCGCCACTTCCAAAATATTTTTCGATGCGGTACCCTCCTTGATAATATAATTCGAAGCAAAGCCTGCATTGAACAGATCCATGCGTATTTTCCCTAAATGCCTTTCAAGTTTATCCTTTGCCTCGCTTAGCTCCTCTTCGGTTTGGCTGTACTCAATGGCTGATACCAAAAGAACTTCCCGGATTTTTTTCATTCCTTTTACCTTCTCTAATACATTCATCGCATGGGAAGAATAATCTATGGGCAACAATACTTTTTGAAACTTATCGGGAATGAGGGTTCGGTCCTGCTCTCTTCCCGCACCTTTATATTTTTCCACAAGAACCGGTTTCTTGCTTAAACGGATCACATCAAAGGTTGTACTGCCTAAAAGAATCCGTTTAATAAAACCCTTGCCATGGGAGCCTATGAGAATTAAGTCTACGTTTTCTTCCTCTCCTTTTTGAACAATATCTTTCGCAGGCGTACCGATTTTAATCTCAATTCTGACCTTCAGTCCTTCTTTTTCCAATTCTCGCTGATCCGCTTTCAGAGCTTCTTTTTTTTGTTTTTGAAAACTAGGGGCATTGCTCCCTGCAGAATCTATCTCCACCACATTAAAAATGATGACCTCTTTCAGCCCCAGGTCTTTTAATTCATATAATGTTTGTACCAGTTTTTCCGATTCTAAGGAAAAGTCTGTACAAAGCAGGACTTTATTAAATTCCATTTTTGTTCCCCCCCAGTTTTTTAAGAATTTTTTCAGTGATTGCCTCTGCCTGGAATCCGAACTTTTCTGCTACTTCTTCCCCCGGACCGCTGGCACCGTAGGTTTCCATTGTAATCATAAGATCCCTTTCTCCTAAAAAGCAATACCAGCCGCTTTTCACACCGGCTTCT
>CAZTIJ010000035.1:0-15088 GCA_964613365.1 uncultured Clostridiaceae bacterium
GGAATTCTTTCAAACCAATCAAGAAGGGGAGCTGTGTGATCGGATTCATAGAGCTTATGAAGACAGGGTTGACGGGGTAGTGATCAATGCGGGAGCCTGGACTCATTACAGCTACGGAATCCGAGATGCTTTGGAAATTCTAGATGTGCCCATAGTGGAGGTCCATATGTCCAACGTATATGCCCGGGAGCCCTTTCGCCATCATTCAGTATTGGGGGAAATCGTTCAAGGGGTGGTTTCCGGCTTCGGAATAGACAGTTATCTCTTAGGTCTTCGGGCAGCCGCAGCATCGATGGAGTAGGTAGGTTGGAAGGCTTTAAAATTTTCAGCCGGGAAAAATAAACGGCACAAGTGATACGAGGAGTGACAGTATGAATCAAATAATCAGTGGAAAAACCAGGTTGGTTGGGTTATTAGGGGATCCCGTGGAACATAGCTCATCTCCCTATATACATAATGCGGCATTTGTAAAACTGGGATTGGATTATGTCTACTTGGCCTTTACAGTCAATCAGGAAAACCTGGCAAAGGGCGTACAGGCCATGAAGACTTTAGGGGCTCTGGGATTCAATGTGACCATGCCCAACAAAGAAGCGATCATGCCCCTTCTTGATGAAGTTTCCAAGGAAGCGAAATTGATCGGTGCGGTTAATACCGTGAAAATCAATGATAACCGGTTAAAAGGATACAACACTGACGGGATGGGATTTGTGAAATCCCTAAAGGAAGAGGGGATTTCTCCCGGGGAAGAAAAATTTGTATTGGCCGGGGCCGGGGGAGCGGCAAAAAGCATTGCTGTCCAGCTGGCCTTGGAAGGAGCGAAGGAAATCGCGATTCTTAGCCGAAGGAAGGCTGAGGGAGAGACAATATCCAACGGGATCCGAGATAACATCCCCGGAGTTTTGGTGAACGCTTATGGACTTACGGATCCAGCCTTGGAAAAAGAACTCAAAACTGCAGGGGTCTTTGTCAACTGTACTCCCCTGGGCATGAAACCCCATGAGGACAAAAGCATCGTCCCGGATTCGAAACTGCTACGAAAGGATTTGGTGGTCGCGGATATCATTTACTCTCCTAAAACAACCCGGCTGATGACAATGGCCGGAGACAGGGGATGCAAAGTGATTGGTGGACGGGGAATGCTACTGGGGCAGGGAGCCCTGGCCTTTGAAATTTGGACGGGGAAAAAAATGCCGGTGGAAGTGGCGAAAAACTAGGGTGGAAATATCGACAATGGGATGTAAGGTTTTTTCCGATATTGAATGGGAGCTTGTATGAATGATAAGATCATTGATATATTCTAGTAAAAAAACTTAGGAAACGGAATAAAAAATCGGAAGGAGGATTTCCATGAACATCGACTTTGAAACCACCACAAGGGAAATGAATACTGTTAGGGATCGGAATCAGGTCAGCTCCTTTTTAAGCGAACAGGGCCTTTCCCTGGCACAGGATGTGGGATATACCCTAGCGGTTTTTCGTAAAGGGGAGATGATCGGGACCGGTTCTTTGGAGGGAAGGGTTTTAAAATCCATAGCGGTAAAAAAGAATTATCAAGGAACGGGAGTAACGAACAAAATCGTTTCTGAACTGGTAAACGAAGCCTATTATCGGGGGCAGAGACATCTCTTTGTCTATACAAAGCCGGAAAACCGAAAGTTTTTTGAGGATTTGGGATTTTATGGGGTTGCAGAGGTGACGGATCGGGTTTGTTTGCTGGAAAATCAGAAAGAGGGGATCCAGGGTTTTGTCCGGGAGCTCAAAAGAGAGAAAATCAAGGGAGAAATCATAGGGTCTATCGTGATGAATTGTAATCCCTTTACGTTAGGTCATCAATACCTGATTGAAAAAGCAGCAAAGGAATGTGACGGTGTCCATGTTTTTGTTTTATGGGAGGAACGGTCAAGCTTTCCTTCGAATGTCCGCTATGAACTGGTAAAAAAAGGGGTTGCCCATCTTTCCAATGTTCGGGTGCACAAGGGAAGGGATTATGTGATTTCCGGTGCCACCTTCCCATCTTATTTTATACAGGGAGATGAAGCCGTAGTCGAAGCACAGGCTTCCTTGGACGTAACGGTTTTTAAGGAATACATCGCCCCGGCCCTGGGTATTAATCGACGCTATGTGGGAGAGGAACCCTACTGCGCCGTGACGAGTTTATACAATAAGACCATGGGTAAGATTCTTCCAAAGGCCGGCATTGAAGTAAGGGTGATTCCCAGGAAAAAAAGAGAGGAACTGGCAATCAGCGCCTCAATGGTTCGAAAAGGATTGGCGGAACAGGGGGTGGGAAGTGTCCGTTCTTTAGTTCCGGAAAGTACTTATCATTTTCTATTATCCGGGGAAGCCAGGGGAATCATTGAAAAATTGGGAAAAGAAAATCGACGACATTAAATGTTGTCAGGTTTTTCACAAAAAAAACAAAAAAGTTATTTGAAAACTTAAACAAATATGATATGATGGGTGCAGGTTGAAAATTGTATACTAGGATACCAAAAGAGGTGAAAATTGTATGACAGATCTAGGACAGGTTGATTTGAGCGATCCTCGACCAATGCGGGAGATTGTATTAGAAAAGATCAAAAAAGCTATTTATGAAGGTAGTTTAAGAAAAGAAGAGCGCCTTGTGGAGAGTACCATCGCCGAGAATTTAGGGGTCAGCCGAACACCGGTAAGAGAAGCACTGCGACAGTTGGAAAGCGAAGGATTGGTTAAAAACTACCCTCGACGGGGGGCCATTGTGGAGGGAATCTCCATTGAAGATGCCAGGGAAATATATGATCTCAGAGAGGTTCTGGAAGGACTGATGGCACGGAAAACCTGTGAGCACATTACGGATGACGGCATCGAAGAACTGAAAGAGATCCTTTCAAAAATGAAAGCCTCCCTTGAGGGATCGGAGTACGAAGATTACCTGGCCCTTCATAAGGATTATAATCGAATACTACTGGTAAATTCTAAAAATAGGCGTCTGATTTCTATGATCACCAACATTCAGGATAATCTATCCAGTTTAAGAAATATCACCTTGATGACGAAGGAACGTCGGGAAGAAGCTTTTAAGGAGCATGAAGAGATTGTAGAGGCTCTGTGGGATAGAGATCAGGAACGGGTGGAGGTTTTAGCAAGGAATCATGTGGTTAACGCAAAAAAAGCTTTCCTGGATTCTGTCTCGAAGTAATCGGGAAAGTTTTTTTTACAAGACAGTGTATACCGGTATACAATTTATGATAAAAACATAACAATACGAGAATTAAAGAAAGAGGTGGTGCGATTAGAACCGACAGATGAAAACCGTCCAAAGCAACGTCAGCGGCAAAGCAAATAAAAATCAAAAGCGGGGTGCAAATGATGAGCGAAGCAAAAGTTGAAAGCAAAGCAGTGGTCGGAACAAAAGTAGTTGAAGAAAAAACCAAAGCGAAGGTAAAAATGTTTGGAATGCCACTTTACATGTATGCTATTTTCGCAGCAATTATGGTTGCAGGGCTATTAACGGAGACGATTTCCACGGACCTGGCCGGAGGTTTTGCAATTTTATATTTCTTAGGGATTACCTTTGGTGAAATTGGTGATAGAATCCCCATTTGGAAAGAATACATCGGGGGAGGAGCCATTCTTGCTTTCTTAGGAGCGGCATACCTGGTTTACGCAGGTATTCTACCGGAAACCTATGTTGAGTCTACTTCGGATTTTATGGCGGGAACGGGATTTTTAACATTATTCATTACGGTACTGATCACCGGTTCAATTTTATCAGTCAACCGTAAACTTTTAATTCGATCCTTTGCCGGCTACATACCGGCAGTCCTTGGGGGTGTGCTGGGAGCCGCAGTTCTCGGCAGTCTTGCGGGGCTTCTTATGGGGATTCCTTTTACCGAGGTTATTATGCTTTATGTTCTTCCCATTATGGGAGGGGGAAACGGCGGAGGGGCGATTCCTCTTAGTGAAATCTGGCACCAGGTAACGGGAGAATCCCAGGATGGTTATTATTCTTTTGCCATTGCCATTTTAACGATTGCCAACATCGTAGCGATCTTCGCAGGTGCATTGCTAAACAAACTGGGCGAAAGTCAGAAAGGTTTGACGGGCAACGGGTCGGATCTGATACGAAACGAAAAAGCATTTATTGATACCAAGGAAAAAAAGGAAGTTAAGATTACCCACCGGGAAATTGCAGCGGGGCTTGTATTGGCCGCAATGTTCTATGCCCTGGGAAGACTATTCTCCGGCTTCATTCTGCCCTCCATCGGCGGGGTGGTAATCCATCAATATGCCTATATGGTAATATTTGTAGCCGTTTTCAATGCGATCGGAATTATTCCCGACGAGTTAAAAGGTGGAGCGAAGAGACTGCAAACCTTTTTCTCCGGTCAATTCATCTGGGTAATTATGGCCGGTGTAGGAATTGCTTATACGGATTTAGGAGAACTCTTCGCAGCCATTACCTTAGGGAATGTATTTATCGCAACGATCATCGTACTCGGTGCCATTGCGGGAAGTGCCATCGTAGGTTACCTGGTAGGGTTTTTCCCCATTGATTCCGCCGTAACGGCAGGTCTTTGTATGTCCAACCGAGGAGGGTCCGGTGACTTGGCGGTCTTAGGAGCTGCGAAGCGAATGGATTTAATTTCCTATGGACAGATTGCATCTCGACTGGGTGGAGGAATGGTGCTTGTGATTGCCAGTATTTTCTTTAGTATTTTCGCATAGTCGGATATAATGAATAAGAATAAGGCTGGAATCATAGGCTGTTGAGGAAAAGAGAAAAGGGAGTCGGAAAAATCCAAACTGACTCCCTTTCAATGATATGATTTGGCTGCGAAGGAGGATGAAATATGGAAATGAAGGGGATTGGCCAGGCCGGAAGTCTGGAATCCAATGACCTGATGGTGACTGTGGAACTTATAAAGCAGGAGGATCTGACCATAGACTTGGAGAGTACCGTTAAGGAGCAGTTTGGAAAACAGATTGAAAAAGTCACCCGGGAGGTATTAAAAGAGATGAAAGTTAACGGGGCCCTTGTCCGGATCGTCGACAAAGGAGCCCTGGATTTTGCTGTGCGGGCACGGCTTAAAACCGCAATCAAAAGGGCAAGGGGGAGTGAGTAGGGATGAA
This sequence comes from uncultured Clostridiaceae bacterium, assembly GCA_964613365.1. Lineage (GTDB taxonomy): Bacteria > Bacillota > Clostridia > Peptostreptococcales > T1SED10-28 > Isachenkonia. The sequence goes on from CAZTIJ010000035.1 coordinate 5,116, forward strand.
ACAATTACGAAGGACCATGTTGTTTGTTCCGGCAAACAATCCGAACATGATGCTGAATGCCGTGGTTTTCAAACCGGATTGTATTATCTTTGATCTGGAAGATGCCATTGCCATTCGGGAAAAAGACAGCGCAAGGGATTTGCTTGTGGAGGCGTTGAAAACCGTGGATTACGAAGGTGTTGAAATTTTAGCCAGGGTAAACCCTCTGTATACGCCCTATGGGGAAGTGGACGTGAAAGCCTTAATCGAAGCAGGACTTAGAAATATTCGGTATCCCATGTCCGAGACCAAGGAGGATATTGAAAAGCTGGACCGATTGATCACCGAGACGGAAAAAAAGCTGGGGATTGAAGAAGGGTCCGTGAAGATCCTCGGAGCCATCGAAACCGCTAAAGGAGTAATTAATGCTCCACAGATTGCCACAGCCAGTGCCCGGATGGTGGGGATTTCTTTCGGAGCGGAAGACTTTACCCGTACCATCGGTGCTGAGCGAAGCAAAGGGGGAGAAGAACTTTTTGTTGCCCGTTCCCAAATTGTACTAGCGGCAGCTTCTGCAGGGATTGATGCCGTTGATACGGTGTTTGCCGATGTGGAGGATATGGAAGGCTTTGAGCGGGAAGTGAAATCCGCAAAGAGTCTGGGATTTGCAGGGAAATCCGTGATTCATCCCAATCAAATCCCCGGGGTCCATAAAGTTTTTACTCCCACGGAAGCTGAACTGGAAAAAGCTCTACGGGTGATGGATGCCATTGATGAAGCGGAAGAAAAGGGACTCGGCGTCATCTCCCTGGACGGTAAAATGGTGGATGCTCCCGTGGTGGCCAGAGCTGCCAAGGTTGTTCGCCTGGCTAAGGGTGCAGGGATGATTCAGGAGGTGGAACGATGAACAATTTTGTAAAAAATTCGATCGGTCGGGAAGTGCCCGTCTATATGGAAGGCATCGGGAATCTTACCCCTTTTAAGGGCGCCTACGATCATACTCCCCCGGGGAGCCGGCACGCAACAAGACTTGTGAAGAGTTTTGAAAGGGGAAACAAACTGCTGTCGGACTTGAAAACCGTTATTGAGAAATGCGGTATTAAAGACGGCATGACCCTTTCTTTTCACCATCATTTCCGAAACGGAGACTATCTTGTGAATCAGGTTATGGAAATCATTGCAAAGATGGGAATTAAGGATATTACCATATTTGCCAGCTCTTTGCAGGGGATTCATAAACCACTTATTGAACACATTAAAAACGGTGTGGTTACAGGAATTGAAACCAGCGGTATCCGTGGTGAGTTAGGGGAAGCCATTACCCGGGATCATATCTTAAAAAAACCGGTCATCATCCGGTCCCATGGCGGGCGACCACGGGCCATTGCAGCAGGCGAGACCACCATCGATGTCGCTTTCCTTGCGGCGCCGGCAGCGGACGAGTACGGAAATGTAAATGGAGTGGAAGGTCCCACAGCCTGCGGATCCTTAGGCTATGCCATGGCCGATGGGGAGTATGCAAATAAAGTTGTGGTGGTTACGGACCACTTAGTGGATTATCCCGCAACCCCCGTCAGTATTCCCCAAACCCAGGTGGATTACGTAATTAAGGTTGATAAAATCGGGGATCCCGCTGGGATTGTATCCGGTGCCACAAGAATCACCCAAAACCCCATGGAGCTCCTGATTGCAGAGCAGGCTTCAAAGGCGGTGATCTCTTCGGGGCTGGTGAAGGAAGGCTTTTCCTTTCAAGCGGGTACCGGCGGTCCCTCTTTAGCGGTGGCCCATTTTCTTCGAAAGTACATGATAAGGGAAGGCATTAAGGGAAGCTTTGCATCGGGAGGAACCACGGGGTATCTTGTGGAGATGTTAAATGAAGGATTGTTTAAAACCTTGCTGGATGTTCAGTGTTTTGACCTGAAGGCCGTGGAATCCATTAAGACCAATCCGAACCATGTGGAAATGTCGGCGGATTACTACGCAAATCCCCATAACAAAGGTTGCGCCGCAAATATGTTGGATATTATGATACTCAGCGCCACGGAAATTGATGTGGATTTTAATGTAAATGTTATTACCGGATCCAATGGAGTGATTATGGGAGCCTCCGGTGGACATTGTGATACCGCTGCAGGAGCCAAGCTTTCCATTGTGGTGGCCCCCCTTCTTCGTGGACGGCTGCCCATTGTGGTGGACAAAGTAACCACCGTAATTACTCCGGGAGAAACCATCGATGCGGTGGTAACCGAACGGGGCATCGCCGTAAACCCGAGAAGAAAAGACTTGAAGGAACAATTTGAGAATGCCGGTTTAAAGGTGATAACCATAGAAGAGCTGAAATCCATAGCAGAGAAGCTTTCGGGAAGGCCGGAAAGGATTCGGACCTCCGATGAGATAGTGGGCTTGGTCCAGTACCGGGACGGTACGATCATCGATACCATCAAGAGAGTGGTGGAGTAATCATGAACTCCCTCCACCAAAGAGTACTGGAAGCAAAAGAAGAACGTCGTTTTTTTCAAGGGGGATTACGTAAGAAGCACGGTCTCCCGGTGATTTCCCTTACCTTAAATCTCCCCGGAGGTTTCGAAGGATATAACCGTTGGCAGGCAGTGTTCAAAGAAGCAAGAGATATCATAAACAAAACCTTCTCAAGAGGGGTTGTAGAGCATCATCACCGTCTGGGAAAATGGGGCCCCGAAGGATTTTGGGTTATGGACCTTCCTGCAGAGACGGTAAAGAAGCAGGGGATGGAAATAGAGGAACACCATCCCTTAGGGCGTATTCTGGATCTGGATGTTCTTAACGAAGCGGGGGACATTTTATCAAGACGGAATTTTTCCATGGAGGGACGGCTATGTGTGGTATGTGAAAAACCGGCCTTGGAATGTTATCGGGGCCGGATCCATGAACCATGGGAAGTTAAAGAAAAGGTGGAAGAAATCATCGATAAAGGATTGAGTAGCGATGCCCAATAGGGAATGGAAAGTATCAAAGGAAGCTATGAATATCGGCCAGGCCATGACCGCGGGCATTCTACTGGAAGTTGCCTGTGAACCATCTCCGGGCCTTGTAAGCCCCAATTCCACAGGCGCCCATCATGATATGAATATGATGAGTTTCCTCCTCAGCAGTGCGGCTATTGCTCCTTATTTCAGCCTCTTTGCCCAACTGGGCCGAGACTGGGATGAAAAAGAACCCCTGTTGGAAGTCTTAAGGCCCCATGGGATAAATGCGGAAATAGAGTTTCTGGCCTTAACGGATCAGGTAAATACCCAGCGGGGCATTTTGTTTGCAGGAGGAATTGTGGCCGCCGCCGCGGGACTGGTGGGAAAAACCGGTCAGATTACAGCAATAAAAATCAGTCAGCATGTTGCGTCGATCTGTAAGGGAATTGTACAGCGGGAGTTGGCATCGGCAATACCCCACGAAAAAAACAGCAACGGGGAAAGGCTTTTTATGGAGCACCGCCTGGTAGGGATTCGGGGAGAAGTGGAAAAAGGATTGCCTTCAGTGATGGAAGTGGGTTATCCCGTATTTTGCAAAAGCATGAATGGGGGAATGGGTCTCAATGATGCCATGGTCCATACCCTGATTTATCTGTTCAACTGCGTGGAGGATACCACCGTTGCATCGCGACTGGGACCCGGGGGGCTGAAAAAATGCAAAGAGGCTTCAAAGAGAGTGATTGAAAAAGGGGCCATGGAAACCGCGGAAGGTCGTAGGGCCCTGGAAGAGATGAACGACTATTTTATAAAAGAAAATATCAGTCCCGGTGGCTGTGCGGATCTCTTAGCTATCATTGTAGGAATCTACCTCCTGGAAGGACGGTCCCTGGATTTGGAAAGCATCCTGGCTCGAAGGATAAAGGGATAAAATCGTCCAAAGCAAAGCCCCCTGATTGTCAGGGGGCTTTGTCTTGGAAATGAAAGGCCGGTACCCTCGGTCCGAATAAAGGGACTTTAGGTTTTAAAACCCTGTCCTTGAAAAAAGGCTTTACGGCTCCACCTTTTCAATAATCTCAACCTCCCCAAGCTGTAAGGGGTAGCTCTCCATCACACCGCCGGTGTAAAAGATTCGAAGGGTATCTCCTTCTTCGATTTCCGGTACATCTTCCGGGTCCAAACTACCCGTGTTTACCGATACCCGGTCGCCGCTTCGGAGGATATCCTCTCCCTCCATCGGTTCCACGAGAAGGGTATTGCCGTCGATTTCCAGAACCGTGGCCTTAAACTGTAGAATTTGAACTTCCTCATTTCCGTTTATTCCCCCATTTACAGGATCCTCTCCATTATCATTGGCACAGCCCAACAGTAATAGGCCGGAAAAAATCAGTAAAAAGAGAATCTTGATCCTTCTTTTCATCAACCAAAACACCTCCATAGGATTTATTTTATACCTGTTTATACCATTCCTATACCCCTTAGACGAAGGAATACATAAAAAGTTCCAATTCAAAGGAAAAAAAGACCTTGTATAATATCCACAACGTATTCTTCAGCATTCTGTGGTATAGTAAAGGATATAGTAGAAGGATAATCTTAAGTAGAAAGGAGCACCGCTATGAAAGTGGTAAGAACTGAAGAGGCGGTAGGAATGGTGCTGGGTCATGATATTACCAAAATCGTACCGGGTGAGTTTAAAGGGGTGGCCTTCAAAAAAGGCCATATCATTAAAGCAGAAGACGTTCCAGAGCTTTTGGACATCGGTAAAGAACATATTTATATTATGGAGCTGTCCTCCCGGGAAATCCATGAAGATGAAGCGGCCATAGCCTTAGGCACGCTTGCCCTGGGAAAAGGGGTAGGAATCACGGCCCCTTCGGAGGGAAAGGTCAACCTAAAGGCAGCCGATGAAGGATTGTTAAAAGTTAACAAGGAGATCCTCTACGAGATTAATGATTTGGGGGACATCTGTTTTGCCACCATTCATGGGAATCGCAGGATAGAAAAGGAGGGGCTGATCGGCGGATGTCGAGTTATTCCTCTGATAATAAATAAGGAAAAAATAAGAAGGGCGGAAAAAATTGTTGAAAACCAACCTCCGATGATTGAGGTAAAGCCCTTTCATAGGTTAAGGGTTGGAATTATCGTTACAGGAAATGAAGTTTATCACGGTAGAATTCAGGATAAATTCGGACCGGTTATTGAAAGGAAACTGAAAAAATATCCCGCGGATATTATCGGGAAAACCTTCGTGACCGATGAAACCCATGAGATTAAAACAGCGGTTAAGGATTTCAAGGCCCAAAATGCAGAGCTTATTATTGTCACCGGAGGCATGTCCGTGGACCCCGATGATAAAACGCCGGGAGGCATTAAGGCTACGGGAGCGGATATTGTCACCTATGGTACACCGGTTTTGCCGGGGGCAATGCTGATGTTGGCGTATATGGAAAATATTCCGATTTTCGGACTGCCCGGATGTGTAATGTTTTCTCATACCACCGCCTTTGACGTATTGCTCCCCAGGATATTTGCAAAAGAGAAGGTGAAGCGCCGAGATATTGTGGAACTGGGTTATGGGGGTCAATGCTTAAAATGCGAGAAGTGTACTTTTCCTGACTGTCACTTCGGTAAATGCTAGGGCAGAATAAAAGATAAGGGAAGGTTTTTTCTCTGATACGTCATGCTTATGGGATCGCTACAGTTATTGTAGAGGTCTTTTTTTTAGTTTTTCACATCAATCGTGTTCCGTCTGAAAAATCCGGGTATAAGTATAAAACATAAAAGAGGAGGCGACGTCCCTATGAAAACCCTGTGGATTCTGGGAAACCAGTTAAATAAAAATTTGGATGGATTTAAAGAAATCGATCCCGCTAAGGACGTAGTCCTGCTGATCGAATCCAAAGAGCGGAGCCAATGGCGAAAAGTACATAAACAAAAATTGGTACTGATTTTTTCCGCTATGCGACACTTTGCCCGGGAGTTAAAAGAGGCAGGATACATTGTGGATTACCGGGAAGCCGACAGCTTTACCGATGGATTAACAGAGCATTTTAAAAAATATAATTCCAGTACCTGTGTGATTCATGAACCGACGGACTATTTTGTCCGTAGGCTCTTTGACTTTGTAGAAGACGGCAAGGGCAAAAATTCCAATAGTATAGCGGAGAAAAACAATGGCCGGGCTTCAAGAAAGATCTTCGAGAGGGATTTCAACAAAATCTTTGAAACCATCGACCTTAAGGTGCTGGGGGAAAATCCCTTATTCCTTGTGGGAAAGAAGGAATGGCCGAAGTATTTGCCGAAGAAAGAATCCTGGAAACAGGAAAAAGTCTATCAGCGGCTTCGCAAAGAACATAACATACTGATGAATGGGGATCGTCCCTTGGGTGGGAAATGGAGTTACGATGGGGAAAATCGAAAGCCGCCGAAGGAGGGGCTCACCTTTGAGAAGCCCCTTGAATTTTCGCCGGACAAGATCACGAAGGAAGTTATGCAAAAGGTTCAGACGCAATATCCTGATTATTTCGGCGAAACGGAGGGTTTTTCCTGGCCGGTTACAAGGGAGGAGGCCCTTAAGGCCTTAAATCATTTTATCCACCGACGATTGAAAACCTTCGGAGATTATCAGGATGCCATGATCACGGAAAATCCATTAATGTCCCATTCTTTGTTATCCGGGGCCATCAACATCGGTCTTATTACTCCGAAAGAGGTGATTGAAAAAGCCGAGGAAGCTTACCGGGAAGAAAGGGCGCCGCTGGCCGCAGTGGAAGGTTTTATTCGTCAAATCCTAGGTTGGCGGGAATATATTCGGGGAGTGTATCTTCGTAGCATGCCGGAGTATGAGACAACCAATTATTTTGAACACAAAAATCCTCTGCCTTCATATTACTGGACCGGTAAAACCGATCTACACTGTGTAGCAACGGCGGTAAAAGAAGTCACACGGAACGGATACAATCATCATATCCAGCGACTGATGATACTGGGGAATTGGGCGAATCTTATTCGGGTCAGGCCCCGGGAGGTATCGGAGTGGTTTTTGGAAGTCTATGTGGATGCCCATGAATGGGTGGTTCTGCCCAATGTACTAGGGATGGCTCTGTATGCCGATGGGGGATTGATGAGTACGAAACCCTATGTATCCTCGGGGAAGTATATTCAAAGAATGAGCAATTACTGTGAGAGCTGCAGGTACGATATCAACCATAAAACCGGGGAAAAGGCCTGCCCTTTTCACGCCCTTTACTGGACGTTCCTGGAAGATCACCGGGATCTTCTTGAAAGCAACCCCAGAATGCGACTGATGTATGCCAATTGGGATCGACAAAAAAAAGAAAATCGGGAATCACTGCTGAAAAAAGGCAGAGAGCTGATAAATGAAGGGAAAGAAAAGTAACCACGAGGGTCTGATCCGGATATCCATTATTGGATGGCTGTTAGGGTCACGCTTACACTTGAATATTTAGTCTTATGGCCGAGTCTAACCTTCTGCGGGAAACACAAGAACCGGAACTTCAGATTTTCGAAGCACCCCATCGGCGGTGCTACCGATTAATAATTCTTTCATATCCCCGGTGCCTTTTTTAGCGATGGCAATAAGGGTAATGTTTTCTTCCTTAGCGGTTTTTAATATATTCTCCGAGGCTTTACCTTCCCCCACTTTGGTGGTGACGGTAAAGTTTTTGGCTTCGAATTCTTTTTTCAGCGTGTTTAATCTGTCCTCTGCATCGGATTTGCTTTTAGAAACTTCTTCGGCGGTTTCTCCCCTTTCGACAACGGAAAGAAGAACCACTTCCTGCAGATTATTAATTTCTTTGATCTGTCCGGCCATTTTGTCCCCATGAATGGATAAATCCGTAGGGATTAGGATTTTTAAAAATTTCTGTTTGCATAATGCTTCGCAGGTGTTTGGACCGGTTTTTTTGCATTTTTCCACAAGCACCGGGGACCTGGCTTTTCTAATAATATCCGTAATGGAACTGCCAAGGAGTCGCTGTTGAATGATTCCTTTTCCCCTAGATCCCGTAAGGATTAAGGAAACCTTCTCTTCCTCGGCTATACGGTTGATTTCCTTCCCGATAAACCCGATGGGAACCTTAACTTTAACGGTAAGTCCCATTGCTTCCAGTTTTTCTTTATAAGTCTCCAGTTTTTTCTCGTTATGTTTTTTAAATTCCACCACATTTCCACCGGCGGAATGGGTATCCGCCACATGGGTAAGAATAACTTCTTTCATTCCCAAGCTTTTCAGTTCCGGTAAACACTGAAAAAGGGTCTCCGCTGCAGGAGAATAATCCGTAGCCAATAATACTTTATCAAACAGCATATAAAAAACCTCCTTTGATGAATCGATTCTTTAGGAAGACTTAACCCCAACCTTGTCCCCCTCTTTTTTGGGGAACCAGTGTCGAGTTTTGTTGGCGATTCTTACCAGGGTAAGCATCAGGGGTACCTCTACCAGAACACCGACTACGGTAGCCAGGGTTGCAGGATGTTGGGGTCCGAAGAGAGCAATGGATACGGCCAGGGCCAGTTCGAAAAAGTTGCTCGCTCCGATCATCGCTCCGGGAGAAGCCACACTGTGGGTTAGTTTCCACGCCCGTGCCCAGCTGTATGCGATGGTGAAAATGAAAAAGGTTTGAATAATCAGCGGGATGGCGATTAAGCCAATGTGTATCGGATTATTGACCAGGGCTTCTCCTTGGAAAGTGAAGATCAATATCAAGGTGAGCAGGAGACCCACCATAGTGATATTGTCAAATTTCTTTAAAAAAACATTTTCAAAGTACTCAATACCCTTCCTTTTAATGATCTGTTCCCGGGAGATAAACCCACCCACTAAAGGAATTACAATGAATAGAGCGACCGAAAGAAACAGGGTTTCATAAGGTACGAACACATCGGAAACGCCGAGTAGAAAAGCAACAATCGGTGTGAAAGCTACCAGCAATATCAGATTATTAACCGCAACCTGCACTAAAGTATAAGCGGGGTCCCCTTTCGTTAAGTGACTCCAGACGAATACCATAGCGGTACACGGAGCGGCACCAAGAAGGACGGCTCCGGCCAAGTACTGATTGGCAAGTTCCGTTGAGAAAAAGCTTTGAAATACAAATCGGAAGAAAAAAGCGGCAATCAAATACATGGTAAAAGGCTTAATCAACCAATTAACCGTACAGGTTACAATCAGGCCTTTAGGTTTTTTCGTTGCTTCCACAATGCTTTTGAAGTCGATTTTCAGCATCATAGGATAGATCATCAACCAGATCAGTACGGCTATGGGAATGGAGATTTCATAGACCGTAAACTCTCCCAAGGTATTCGGTACTACGGGTATAAATTGACCGATGGCCACCCCGATGACAATACACAGGGCCACCCATAGGGTAAGGTTCCGGCTGAAAAAGTCCATACCCTGCCGTGGGGAATTTTCGTTCTTTTGACTCATAATAAACGCCTCCTAGTTAAGTGAAATAGTCGTGTGTAGTGCTAAGTGAGAGTTGGTGCAAAGGTTGAAATGGCTATCAGCCTATGCTAAAGTCTTACAGCTTTTCTGATTTTCATTGAACTTTTCCAGCATCTTAAAGTCCTCCCGGTAAAACTTCCCGGTTTCCAAACCCGCCTTTAAGTACTGAAAAAGCAGGGGGTGGGATTCAGTAAACCTGGGATTCACATGGTAGTAGACCCATTGAGCTTTTTTGTTGCAGGAAATAATACCTGCCTGTTTCAACTTCGTTAAATGTCTTGAAGCATTGGATTGGGTGGTTTTTAGTATTTCTTCAATTTCACAGACACAGAGTTCTTGATGCATCAACAAGCTTAAAATCCGTAGACGATTGCTGTCTCCTAAAACTTTAAAAAGAGCTTCCATTTTCTCACCACCTTATATGCATGAAATTAACTATAAGTATATACTAATAATAAAGAGGGGGAAAAGATTTGTCAATACGGATCGGAGGATTTAATATAAAATTAACAAAGGATTGGGAATCGCAGTTTTCCTTGGACAAAAAAAATCCCCCGAAAGGCAAATTAGCCAATGGGGG